>CAJQPH010000175.1 GCA_905480165.1 uncultured Flavobacteriales bacterium | reverse complement strand
ATGACAAAGCGGTTCTTGGAGATCTTCTTGCTGTTGTACTAAATAACAGCATGTATACCTATAAAGCGGCGGGTCCACAGGTAGGTGTAGAAAAGATATTGCTAAGAGAAACCTGTAACATTATTGGATGGGACGATCATTCAGATGGAACATTTGCTCCAGGCGGTTCAATGACCAATTACATGGCAATGGTAATGGCCAGAGACGCTTTCGACCACACGGTTCGATATGAGGGAGTTCAAAGAAAAATGACGGTGTATACTTCAAAAGAGTCACATTATAGTATACCCAAAAATGCAGCATTTTCAGGTATAGGAAGAGACAATGTTCGATATGTGCCATGTGACCAATTTGGTAAAATGGACGTCTCTGTGTTGGGAAGCATGATTGAAAAAGACATTCAGGATGGTTTTTCTCCCGTCATGGTAAACTTAACCGCAGGAACGACGGTGATGGGGGCATTTGACCCGATACGCACTGCTCGTGAAATTTGTGATAAACATGGAATGTGGCTTCATGTAGATGGTGCATATTGTGGATCTGTACTTTTCAGTAGTTCGTATAAACATCTTATTGATGGAATAGAATTGGTTGATTCTTTTAGCTACAATGCCCACAAAATGTTGGGTACGCCATTGTCATGCTCAATTATTGTTGCAAAAAACAAGAAGCATTTGCACGACTCATTTTCAAATGACGCAAGCTATTTGTATCAGACGGATCATGATGAATTTAACTTGGGTAAAACATCGCTGCAATGTGGTAGAAGAAATGATGCATTGAAATTTTGGACACTTTGGAAAAGTGTCGGAACAGAGGGCTTAGAAAAAATTGTAGACCACCAATTTGAGCTCGCAAATGTTGCCCGTAAATACATAGAAAACAATAGCGACTATACCCTTTACAGTTATGATGAATCCATTTCGGTCTGTTTTAATTACAAAGGGATCCCAGCCCGAAAAATTTGTACTGAATTGTATGAGCATTCTGAATTACTCGTTGGATATGGGTCTTTTCAAGAGGATGAGTTTATTCGCTTAGTGACCATAAATGCCCAAAATGAAAAGGAAGACATATTGAATTTCTTTCAAATACTAGAAAATTTTGTTGAGGCACACGATAGCATATTTAGCGCGGTCTTACAAGAGAAATAAACATCCATGGATATTACGAAATTTGTTGTATTAGGTGTCTATGTAGCTATTTTATTCATTATAGGAATTGTCGCCTCTCGCAGAATCAAAGGAATGAGCGATTACTATGTGGGCGGCAAAAACATGGGTTTTTGGGCGGTAGCGTTCTCGGCAAGAGCAACTGGTGAATCTGGATGGCTACTGATTGGACTCACAGGGATGGGTGCAATGGCCGGATACTCGGGATATTGGGTCGTAGCAGGTGAGCTTCTTGGGGTCTTTATATCCTGGCAATTCATGGCCAAACGCTTTAAAAGGCGTTCTGATCAATATAATGCGATTACGATTCCTGACTATCTGCAAAGTCATTTTAAATCATCTACAAATACGCTTCGAATTATATCAGCGTCAGTGCTGGTTGTCTTTGTAGTTATCTATGTCGCATCACAAATGGACGTAACTGGGATTGCCTTTGAGTCGATGCTTGATATTGACTATAGAATTGGTGCACTCATTGGATTCGTTATTGTTTTACTTTATATTTTCATTGGTGGATTTGTAGCCGCTGTGTGGTCGGATATGTTCCAAGGGGTTTTAATGTTTTTTGGCTTGGTTTTACTTCCCATAGTTATTTGGTTTAATATGGATCATGGTGTTGGAATTACGGAAGGATTAAATGCCATTGATCCCACACTTACGCAAGTGATGGGTAGAAGCCCTGATGGCTTGATGAATCTTTTTACCATTTTAGGATTCTCCATGATTGGGCTTGGTTTTTTGGGATCTCCTCAAGTTTATGTTCGTTTCATGTCCATCAAAAGCGAAAAAGAAATTGACAAAGGAAAATGGGTTGCCTTGATCTTTACCCTATTAACCGATGCTGCAGCTGTCACCATTGGTATTCTTGCTAGGATTTATTTCACAAGTAAGGGAGAAGATCCAGAAGCTATTTTGGGGACTGGGGGTGAAAATGTTTTAAGTATGATGACGCATGAGTTCTTGCCAACCATTTTAGTAGCGATTTTCATTGCTATTGTACTCTCAGCTATTATGTCAACGATTGACTCTCTTCTGATTCTTGCTTCTAGCGCAGTTACACGTGACTTTTATCAAAAAATATTCAGGCCTGATTTAAAAGATGAAAACTTAACTAACTTCTCGAGATTTGTTACGGTTTGCATGGCTTTAACGGCACTTGGTATTGCAATTTTACTTTACAACTTATACCCAGAAAGACAGGTTTTTTGGATTATGATCTTTGGTTGGTCGGGAATAGCCGCCACTTTTTGTCCGGTTATTATTCTATCTCTTTTCTGGAAGGGCTATTCCGAAAAGGGAGCGATTGCATCAATGATTACAGGGTTTGCTTCGGTGATCTTATTCAAGTTTGTATTTGCAAATATTGAGGGACTGGGAGACTATTTAAAAGAGCTGGATGTCTTGGCACCTTCTTTTGCATTGGCTATGCTTGTTGGGTATATTGTCTCTAAAATATATCCAAGAGAAGACACCATTGAAATTCAAGATTAAAACCCATGACAAACGATTATTTTTGAAAAGGATTTTACCCACTATATAATTTTATTAAATGTATCCATACCTCAGACTCACAAGAGTACTCATCTCAAAAAGATTTCAATCGAAATTAAATTTTTACAGTCGGGATTCTGACACCATTCCAATGATGGTTTGGCCCCAGGACATTGATCCGTTTTTGGAGCTCAATAATGGTCGGTATGTTACCCTACTTGATCTTGGCAGATATGGGTATGGAACTCGGGTAGACATCAATGGTTTTTTGAAAAAAAATCAGTGGTCGCTGACCATTACAGGTACCTATAACGAGTACAGACATAGATTGCGTTTATTTCAACGCTTCGAATTGAAGACCAATATTCTTGGCTACGACAGCAATTGGTTTTACTTCTTTCAAAAGATAGAGCGCAATGGAAAGACGCACATGGCTTCTGTAGTTAAGTATGCTTTCACTTCAAAAAATGGCATTGTAAAACCCGAAGAGGTTGTAGAAGCCATGGGCGAATCCTATGATCCGACCCAACTACCAGAGTGGGTAACTCAAATTGGAGGGTACCAAATCTTTAAAAAATAGTTAAGCTTATGTTTGGCATTGTATAATTGAATACAATTCCAAAACTGACCATTAAAATTAACTCATGATCAATCATTTTAAAAATTATTGTTTGTTTCTTTTACTCCTATTTCCATTGGGCGTAATTTTTGCTCAATCTAATGTAAGCGAGCGTTATGCTCTAATAAACGCATTTGA
>CAJQPH010000174.1 GCA_905480165.1 uncultured Flavobacteriales bacterium | reverse complement strand
CATATGAAAAATTTTTACATTATTCTGTTTTCTCTTTTGATTTCATTAACCGCGAGTGCGCAGGTTAAGACCACGAATTATAATTCAAAATGGTTTCTTGGCTTCAACACGGGAGCGACTTGGAGCTGTGATAATGTGAACAACATCTGGAAATGGAGAAGCAATGAGAATTATTATGAATTGGATAATGATAATTACGGCAGAACCATTCCTTTCGGTTGGGGCGTGACACTCGGGAAATCATTTAATTATGATTACGGCCGAATTTTTAGCTTTGACCTTCGTGGACGATATCTACACGGAAAATGGTACGGCCAAAACAAATACATGGATTCTATTTCTATGGAAAATTTTGACCCGTCTGTAGAACTTGAAGATGCTAGCGCAGAACAAATAAAACAACTGTATCAGGATGCATATGGTGGATATATTCATAATTACAAAAACGACATCCATAGGTTAAGTCTTGAGCTGGTCTTGCATTTCAATCGATTTCGTGAAAAATCAGGTATAGATCCCTACCTCTTTGGTGGAGTTGGACTTTCTTTCAAAAAGTCAATGGGTGATCTCTTAGATAATAATGGAGACTTATATAGTGAAAACATACTGCTCATTAATGATTTGGATTTTGATTTTGAAACCCAACTGAATCCCAATGAGAATATGGTTCATTTTATGCCTAGCGCTGGGTTTGGGATTGGGTATCAAATTGCACCGAGAGTATCTCTTGGTTTTGAACACAAAACAACGTTTACATTAAAAGACCAATTTGATGGTGTCATTTCAGAGACTCCGCGTTTAAAAAACGACTGGTATCATTACACCAGTGCTTTTCTTCGTTTTGGCTTAGGCGGAAGAACAAATAGCTCGTCAAATTCTTCAAGCTCATCATCAGGTTTTAGCACCAACGACAGCCAAATAGCAAACTGTCCTTCGCCAGATGTATATATTTACAATACTCAAAATGAATTATTAAGCAATCAAACGATTCAGATTTCAGCTAAAATCACAAATGTTTCTGA
This sequence comes from uncultured Flavobacteriales bacterium, assembly GCA_905480165.1. GTDB lineage: Bacteria > Bacteroidota > Bacteroidia > Flavobacteriales_D > Crocinitomicaceae > UBA952. The sequence continues at coordinate 1,854 of CAJQPH010000174.1, read as the reverse complement.
TGTAAATGAAATTAAATTAATGGATGCCAATCGAATGCTATTGCCATTTGAATTTGATAGCTATTCGAATAAATTAACAGCAATAGCCAATCTCGTTTCAGGAAATAACACTTTTTACATTAAGGCCAATAATAATTGTGGTTCAGATATGGAAGAGCTAAATGTCAACTTTGCCGATTGTATTTCACCTGAAGGGAATTTTATTACCCCATCTCAAAACGCCTTAAATGTTGAAAATGCAAATTATCAATTGAAAGCTCATTTTAATCATCTAAAAAGTGCTTCAATGTTAAAGGTTTTTGTCAATAACGTCCAGGTTTACGGATTTAGCTTTGATGTGAATACAGGAACTTTAGAGAGTGATCTTACCTTATTCTCAGGGAATAACAATATTCGAATCGTATTTGAGAATACATGTGGAAATGGAGTCATCGAAACATCCATAAATTATATTGAGTGCACACCTCCAAATATTGAGCTTATTCAGCCAACAGCCTCAGGGTCTACTACAAATGATAGAGTTCATGAAATAGAAGTGCTTTTCACGGGGTCAAATATTGGAAGTGCAAATATTGAAACCAAACTCAATGGAAAGCTTCTCAATAAATCTGATAATGACAATTGGAATTTCAATCAAGGCGTCTTGAAGTTTAATGTGACCCTAATTAATGGAATTAATCAAATTACAATTGAAGTGTCAAATGATTGCGGAAATGAATCATTGACCTTTACCCTTGACTTGGAAGACTGTAATCCACCGAGTATTGTCTTTAATACGCCAATCAATGGAACAATAATTCAAAACTCAAGTATTAATATTTCTGCTCAAATTCAAAATATATCAGGTGCACAAGACTTGAGTTTTCAGATGAATGGAAATGTGATTTCTGGAATAAGCTACAATGCGACAAATGGCCTGATATCAGGAAACATATCGCTTAGCCCAGGAGACAACTACTTTACTATTTCAGCATCAAATGATTGCGGTGCTGATGTTGAAACGGTGCATGTGTTATTTGACGAATGCAAAATTCCCAACATTAACATTATCAGTTCAAATAATGAAGTAACAAATGACAATTACACGTTTCAAGCTTCTATTGGAAACATGCCAACTCAAAATGGCATTACCCTAACTTTGAATGGACAGAATGTAAACTTTAGTTATAATAATGGAATGGTTACGAGCCATGTGACATTACAACCAGGTCAAAATCAATTCCTTATTCTTGCGGTTCGTCCTTGTGGCAGAGACAATGAAAACTTAAGTTTGGTTTTTAATAATTGTAAAGCACCTTCAGTATCATTTGATGCACCGAGTTCATCAAATTCAGTTTCTGATCAAGCAAAATACTTAATGATGGCAAGTACAAACAATATCGATAATGCCTATCAAATTAATGTAAAGTTTAATGGAAGTGCCATTCCTTTTGCTTTTGCAAACAATAAAATTAAAGCCTTGGTAATGCTTGATAAAGGAGTGAATACTTTTACAATAGAGGTAGACAATCCATGTGGAGAAGATGAGGAGAATATGAATGTTGTTTTTGACCCTTGCTTAGTCCCGAATCTTGATTTTAGCGGGAACATGGCAGTTCTGGTTGCTGCTACTAACAATAACTCTATTTCCTCGTCAATGCCGATCAACTTTACTATTGAAAATTACTCTGCATCTACAAATGTGGTGATTTCCAATAATGGAAATATTATTCCTAGTCATACCTATCAGATTTATAATGGGGTATTGAATGGCACGGTGAATCTTTTTAACGGCATCAATAACATTTCAATTCAAGTCATAAGTCCATGCGGATCTGATTCTGAAAGTATTGTAGTAAGCTACGTTGAAGAGAC
>CAJQPH010000173.1 GCA_905480165.1 uncultured Flavobacteriales bacterium | reverse complement strand
ATTTACCCAAACAATTCGTTCTTGAACATCTGTAATAACAACCAAATTCGTCGTTTTAGTAGCGACATGTGATAAGCGTTCTACCTCTTCTTGAATTTTCGTCCTTTCCGTGATGTCCTGAATAGAACCAATCAATTCCACAGGTTCGTCCCCTTTAAATTTAATCTCTATTACTTGATTCAAGGTCAAAACTTGAGCATCAGAAAATCTCTTTAACTTGAAATCCGATGAGTGATTCTTTTCTTTTTTAGAAATCATCTCATTCCAAATACCATTTAAATAACCCTCCTCCTCTTCTTTGTATAATGATTGTAAGCCACTCAGGTTTTTAACCGTCTTTTTAGTTACTCCCAAAATTAAATCGAACTCTTCCGAACTGGTCCAAGAATCATCTAGAAAAGAATATCGTATTGTGCCAAATTTTGCATTTTTCTGAGCCAAAGCCATCTGAGCCTGAGTCTCTCTTAAGTCTTTTGCTCTTTTATCGACCAACTCCTCTAGGCCAAAAACAAATTTATCATTTTTAGATTTCTGTTCAATAAGGTTGTTTTTCAATTCGTTGATCGACTTAATTAACAAACCTATTTCGTCATTAGAACTGTATTCTGGAAGCTTTGTAGAAAAGTCTTGTTTACTCAGCGCTAAAGTGGATTGTGTCAGTCTTAAAATTGGTCGAGACAGCCAGCCCGCCAATAAATAGAATGTAACGGATAAAAATAAAGCAATGCCAAATAAAATCATGTAAATCGGGTAGTTCATCTGAAAGATCTCATCTTCAATACCCGCTTTTAAAATGGCAATCCTTACGAAACCATTTATCCTATATCCTTCACTGTTAATATAATTGAATTTCCAATCTTCATAAATATATGTGTCATTATTTAATTGCTTTTCACCTCCCTCCCCTTCTTTAGAAAATTTGTGCTCTATTTTTCCGTTTTCATAAATCTGTATGTAGTCTATGTCATGGTCGTTTTTGGCAAAATCAATGATTTGTTTAACTCGCCTAAAAACCTGTGTTTCATCAGAATCAGTGAAAGCCAACTCATAACTTGTTGCCACTGTTTTTGCCAGCTCCTGTACTTGCCCTCTCTTGTTTTCTAGCAAAAACTGCTCTTGTTTTAGCGGGTAATACCAAGCAGAAACAGCTATAATAAAAATCAGAGCAACAGTAAAAGGAAGCCATATTTTAAAAGTGAAAGAGTTGAAAAATTTACTCATTTAACTTGATCTTTAAATGTTCTGGGACTTTACTGCTTTTTTCAACAATAGCAATTGCACCTGGGTTCAATTTCACAAATTCAATCAACTCTTGATCTGAAGCGAAAAAATACGGTGCATCATTCCGGCCCTGAAAAACCAAAGAATACCAATATTTTTTAACTGCAAAAAACGATTTATTAAACAATAAATTAGAATACCATTCCACTTTTGGATGTTTAGAAGACGCAAGTGCAACGATAACCCTCTTTTTATTCGGCCATTTATTATACTTACCCTTAAAATATTGTTTGATTGTGGTTTCACTCATTTTTTTTGTGCCGGTATTGTTCCCAATAACTACAATTGAAAAATCATTCAGAGTAATTTGGCTATTGAGATCATAGCCGTTGACCAAGAATAATAAAATAATTAAGGTGTATCGCAATCTATAAACCATATGACATTTGGATTTTAAATTCGTACTTCGACCCTATAGAATGATCATGAGAGTCATCATCATAAATATTTGTATAATATTCTATCTGTGCTTTTACATTTAATCTTTCTGAATATTCATATTTATAACCAAGAATAAACTTCATTCTGTCATAAGGGTACGTATGAAGATCATTTTCACCCGTATATAAAACATCAAATCCTGTAAAAGCTACATTCTTTTCTAGAAACCTTCTGCCAACATATGTATAATTTGATATATTATTTGATACACCGAGTGTATCCGTTTTCGTTCGGTTAAAACTAAATTCATTTAGAACTTCCCACTTTTCACCAAAATAGGCAATTGAAGCGTTAAGCATCTGAAAATCTAGAGGTCCGGAATACATGTTCATTTCATGCTCGCCACCACCATGACTATGAGCTGCCATTTCAGATGCATCATCCATTGAAGTAAGATAACCACTGAACCCAAATCTCATTTCATCGGTAGGCTTCCAATGAACAGCGGCAGTAATGGATGTCTCCTTAAAAACATTGTGTATATCTTCAGAGCCCATTCCGCTGCCTATTAAAAGATCATAACCAAAATTGTTTTTACCAATATTTTGTCCTTGTAATCGCATCCCAAAAGTATGAACCGGAATCCACTTCGAAAACATTAAAGGACGATCAATGGTCGGGAAGAACAATCTTGCATGATAATATACGTCATTCCAATAATTTACAGGCGTATGAAATTTCCCTATAATTAGCGAATGATTCTTGTAATAATTATACTTCAATCTGAGCCTTTCAATATTTAATCTGTAATTGCCATGACCAGAGTAATTTAAAGTAATCTCTCCTAAAAACGAGAAATTATCATTGAACTTGGCATTGATAAATAACTCCTGTTCTCCCAAACTGAAATTGGAATACGTGGTATCTGAGAAAACAGATTCAAAATTAATGTGCCCATAAGCATTGAGTCTTGCACTCATTTGGGAGTGTAAACTATTGGGAAAAACAAGTAGAAAGAAGGACCAAATAATTGGTTTAACTATTTGATTTCCAAAAATATTTTTATTTTGTTTCATTATAATAATTTATCAGTTTTTGTATGAATTAACTACGAAATTGATTTGGTATCGATTAATTTAACAATTGCATCTCGAAGATCTTCTTCGTCCCATGGTTTTTCAATAAACTTCTCTAATAGATTATCTTTTTCAAGTTCACTAACCTGAGTAGAATTTGCTTGTCCAGATAACATTAGACAATTCAAATCTTTATACTTTGATTTAATTTTCCTTATCAGTTCTGCTCCGGTCATCTCAGGCATTTGATAATCTACCAAAACAAAAATGATATCAATGTCCTCATCAATCAGTATGTCAATATCTGACAATGCATCATTTGGATTCGTGTAAAACTCGATGAGTATACTCTTGTTATTTAAAATCTTATCCAATTGGAACGCCAAGACTTGCAATATCATTGGATCATCATCTACACAAATGACTGCATATCTTAATTCTTTCATTTTTCTTTTTTAAATGTTATTATAAATTGTGTCCTTTTTTCATTAGAATTAACCAAAACCTTTGCATTGTGCAACTCTAATACATTTTTCACAATACTCAAGCCAAGCCCCGAACCACTTAAGTGTGCTTTTGTGGTGTAAAACTTCTCAAATATTTTTTCAATTTGATTACTTGGGATTATTGGACCATTATTTTCTACAATTATTGATTTCGCTTTAGTATTCTTTACTGAATATACACTCAATTTCTTGACTCCTGTCATTTCCACCATACATTCAATGGAATTTTTAATCAAATTTGACCATAATTGAAATAAACGAACATCATAACCCATTATAATCAAGCTTTGATTTACATCAAAATTAAGCTCAATATTGTTTTTTATGTTGTGACTAAAAATATTAAGGACCGTTTTTATATTATCATGTAAGTTCACCTTGCCCTTTTCTGTATTTCTTTTTTCACGAATAAATGATCTTAAATCTTGGACGACAAGCGAGGCTTTATCTCCAGAAGTCTCTATGGTATTTACAAATGAATAAATGATCTGAAAATCAAAAAGTAATTTTAAAAGATGATTTGTGTTGTCTGACTTAAGAATAAAATCAATGACCTCCTTTTCATCAGTTTCAATTCGATTCTTAACAAACATCATTGCAATATCGCCAATCTCTTCAGGCTTTAGACCAGATTGACTTTTTATTAAAAAATCTTCAAAGGCAACACTTTCTTTTCTAAACTGCAAACCTCCTACATATAAACCAAAGGTGTTTTTTTCGGCATATTTTAAAGCAAATTGCATTTCCTCAAATGAGCAATAACGCATGTTCTCTTTAAATATACTGTCTAACGTGTATTTAACATTTGAAACACCACTTTTTATAGCTCCCAAGGGAGTGTTTAGATCGTGGGCTACACCTGCTGCGAGTTCACCAATAGTGACCATTTTTTCTTGATCTCGAAGAGAATTTGAAAGCTCAATATTCTTAGCAGTTTTCTCCTGAACAAGTCTTTCAAGATTAACATTCAGGTCTTGAATGGTGTTTTCATTTTCTTTACGATCTGTAATATCAAACTCAACAAACATATAACCACTGTGTACATCTATACCTTCATATAATGGTTGAACATTTAAATCCACCCAGTATTCTTTACCTTTATTTGACACATGACGCAACTCCACGGATACTTTTTTCATTTTATCCATGGCTTTACTTACTTTTTCAAGTGCGTTACTCCCTGCATTTTGGAAAGTAAAATAATCTGATTTTTTTCCAATTACTTCTCGAAGTTTATAGCCAGATCTTTTTAGAATCGCATTATTCGCCCAAATGATATTTCGATTTTTATCCAGCATGATGACACCATTATTCGTGTTTTTAGCAACAAGTGATAACCGTATATTTTCCTCTTCGGCTTGAACACGCTTAGTAATATCCACTCCATACCCAATTAAGTATTTTACCTTGCCTTTCTCATCGAACAGGGGGCCAATTGAACGCTGAACAACCTCTCTTTCGCCTTTTTTATCAATAAACTCATCCTGCCAAGTCAAGGAAGCCTTCTTCCTTAAAACTGAGTTAAAAAGCTTTCTTCTCTCTATTGCCTTGACGTCAGATATATTTTTCAACTTGGCATAATCAAAATCATTTTTACCGATCATGTAATTTCTGATTTTTTTATTCCTTATGCCTTTAGGATTGATAAATACATAATTGTGTTTCGTATCAAAAACAGCAATATCTGCGGGTAAATTATTTAGGATAAACTCGTAAAACTCCTTTTGCTCTTCCATTTCGTCTCTTAAACGAATAAGTTCGTCTTCATTTTTATTTACCTTTAAAATAAAGCTTGTAATATTCGAAGCATAGATGTTAACATATTCCATTTCTTCAACATAAACAATGGTTAAAGAAAAAAATCTGCCATTTCTGCTTTCAATAATGGACTCTGTACTTTTGTTTTTTAAGGCTTCAAGAAGCTTTCTTTTTAACACCTCATCAAAAACACCCTTATTACGAATTTTAAAATCATTATTAAAATGAATTAAACTCGCTGAGTTATTATACACAACTTTCAACTCTTTTGAAAACCTAAGAATCGGATTTGGATTCTCAGATGGGAATTTTGACAATCCACCAATTTCTCTTTGAGCTTGCTTTAATTCAACATTTCTTTTGACCAAGTTATCCGAAATGACTCGTGCTTCTTTCAAACTCTTTTCCGATGTCTGTTGCAGAAACATATATTCGGCAATGTAATCATGTTTTGAAAAATCATTTAAGACCAAATTGTAATTTCTTAAAGTATATTTGGTATTAATAACAGGAGATGCTGAAATAATCATTTCACCCTCATAAATCAAAAATGAAAACTTATACCGCTGTTTGTCCTGTTTATCTATAAAAAAATAGATCTGGTTTTTGAACTCTTCTAAATCAAATTGTGACTTGATATCAAAATCTTGTTCAAATATGATCGAATCTGTTAATATGTCCCCAAATTTGATATTCGGAAGAGAGGTCTTAAAATTTGGGCCAATATCACTAATCACAGAATCAATATCAACCTTGAAATAAAATCCATTATTGAGCTCAAGCATTTGATTTAAACAAGAACGCTTATTAAGGAAAAATTGCTCTTTTTCAAAAACGAATAAAATGCTTTTTAAAAACACCTTCAGCGTTTTGTTTTGCTTGCGATCTAAGTTCAATTTTTTTTGCCCCATAAAACTCAATACCCCAATCATTTTTTGAGCATTGCTAAGAATTGGTATACCGAAATAATGATATTTGACTCCTTTTACGTTAAAAACACTAGCCAATTCACCCTCTTCAAAAACTTGGCTCAACCTACCTGATAAACCCGTTTTTAAATCATCAGACGCTCCAATTGCTGAGACCAAACTAAATTTATTATCGTTAAAATAATGGAGAAAGACTTTTTCAGACATGGAGATGTCCGAAATAAGCTCAACAATTTCGTCAAGATCCTTGCTAACCTTTAAAATATCATGTGTGAATTTCATGAAAATAAAAAAATCTTTTAACGGAAATGGTTACCAGGTTATTAAAAACACGTGTGGGTTCTCCTCTGAAGATCTCGTTTCAATTTGTTCAACTTTAACCACCATGTCAAATCTTTTACCCAGGCCTCGAATCAAGCCATACAACATCGGAACCAAACCTTCGCGATGCGACCTGTACTCTAATTCAACTGAATTGGATTTTTCATTCCTCGTGGTAAACATAGGAGGACGCAATTCGGGCATCATATTGGCAATCCTATAATGAAGCATATCTAAATTTCCCAAGAATTCTACAAAGGTCTTTCCCGATAAATCCATTAAGTTTCCATATCCCTGATCTGCTGTATATAAAATCCAATATTCACCAAATGCCTCTAACACATCCGTAGCATCAGCTTTGAGGACCTGAGCAACAGCTCCGACTAGTGTAAAGGTTAATTTGTCGGGATAAGGACTCATACTAATGAAGTCTCCTTCATGGAATTCTGCGATTTCGCATACCTTTTGCCAGGCTTCGTCACCATGATTATCAGTCACCAAATCCTTAATTGCTTTATTTACAAGACCATACATAAAATAAGAGTTTCAATTTAATAGTTTACTAAATTACGGAATCGTTTGATTAAAAAAAATAAAAATTTCAATACAGCCGCAATATATTTATTTGATATTGAAAATAACGAACTCAATGTAAAATATAGTAATGAGCTCAAACCTGATCATCTATAGCAATGATGTGTTATTAATTTTGTAATTTTGTCAAAACTAAAGCGCCTAAACTACGCTAAACTCTTTTACTAAATTGAAAAACAGACAAATACGTCTTGACTTGACCCTGTTTATATTTTTTGCTTTACTTTTTGTATTTGCAGGAAATCATTGTTTTTCCCAAGTTACAGTATCAAAACCCAGCTTAAATTTTGGTGCTTGCTCGTTCCCTTCAAATTACCATCAACTGGAAAACATAATCATTATTGAAAACGCAAGAGATGATTTTTCGGCTGCAGGGTCGAACCCAAAACTTTTAGAATTGTCAGCCCCAAGTGATTTTGAATTTAGAGCAGGTACAGGTTTTGCCACAGTTAATTCAGGGGGGAATCTCGTCGTGACAAACTTTACTTGTACTGCTTCAATTGTTACTATCGAATACGCCTGTACTCAAGAAAATAAAAATGATAAAATGACCATAATTGGTCTTGAAATCAGAGCAATAAATGGCGCATCAACAGGAAACATTACAAGATCTGGAGGAACGGGCGCTATTAACGGTCTTACCATAGGTGAGACACTAACCACAGAAATTACTTCAACGGATCAATCGGGTTTTCCGAACAGATATTCAACAGTTAACTACAGAAGCGGTTATTTGTCATGGTCCGACGCCGCCACTTGGGAATGCGGTGTGATTCCACCAAACGACGGGACTGCTGAGATTATTGTCAAAGCCTACCAAGGATCAATTAGCAGCAATAATTGTTTGATTTTTGATCAAAACACAAATGTATCGAGTGTTGAAATTCAAGAAAATGCCAACTTATCTCCCGGCATTTCTGGTGACAAAACACTTACAATTCAAAACAACTTTACCATTCAATCAAATGGAAGCTTAAGAAATATAAATTGGATTCAAAATGGCACAAACACCATACAAATCGGTGGGGATTTTATAAACAATGGTTTTATGAGTACCGATGGTGGAAATAATTCATATAATTTGGAAATAGAAATGAACGGTTCTACCCCGCAACTGATTTCCGGTTCAGGATCTTTTAGAATGATTGGTAGCGGAAACGGTACGAGCAGTCTTACAATAAATAATGGTGCTGATGTTACCTTGGATGCCACATTCAGAACCAATGACGATAACGGGACCCCAGGTACGGTTATAATTGATGGAACTTTAAGGTTTTCATCGGAATCAGATGTCTTTAATGGGCTAGGAAATCTTGTGCTAAATGGTTATACCGAGTTAAAAGCAAGCGCATTCAATGATCATTACGAACTCACTGGCACAAAAGTAATCAACAGCTCGACAAGTACAATTGAATTTACAAATAGCACTTCATCAATTTCTATTGGAAATATCCCCTCTACTGTAATCGGTAGTCTTGTTAACAATGTATCTGCAAGCGGAGCTTTAAATGTACTTGACAATTTTGTCATCTCAGAGACATTAACGATGCAAACCGGAAACATAATTACATCTAGTAATACCATTTCAATTGGATCTTCAACTGCTCAGATTGGCTCTTTAAATTATCAAAGTGGATTCATTGAAGGAATTCTTAAAAGATGGTTTATAGGCACCAACTCGGGTCCAAATTCAGGCCTATACCCCATTTCGAATAATGGAATCAATAAAAGGTTTGTGACCATTGAATACACTGAAGCCACTGATGGCGGATCCTTAAAAAACGAATGGATCAATTCCCAAATGGGATACAATTTAAATGGAGATACCATCCCAACCAATTGCAATGGCTCATTTTTAATTGAGAATACTGATAATGGATACTGGGAAATAACTCCCAATGATGGCATTACTACTGCTGAAAACAAAGCATACAATATTACTATTGAAGGAGAAGGGATATTGAGCTTGGTTGATGATTGTCATGTCACCATACTTAAACGTGTTGGAAGCAATCCTTGGGGCGCTCCCGGAACACATATTGACAATACAGGAGATGTAGCGAGTCCATTGGTAAAAAGAACCAATGTTACAGGATGGAGCAACTGGGGTTTTGCTGGTGGTCCAGGAGATCCTTTACCTGTTGAATTAAGTAGTTTTAATACCATTTGTAATGATGAATCAATGCTCATCAATTGGGTAACACAATCCGAATACAATTCAAGTCATTTCGAGCTTATGAAATCCCGAGACGGCTACACATGGGAGCTTATTCATAATGAATCTGCTGCAGGATACAGTACTTCAGAAATCACCTATTCTTATTTAGATGAATCTTTTCAAGATTGTTATTACAAATTGGTTCAATATGATATTGATGGTAAAAATGAAACATTTGGACCCATTCATTCTGGCTGCAACAGTCAAGATTCGTATATCACTACGCACCCAAACCCCAGCTCCGAGAGCTTCAATTTAATTATTAACGACGGTCAGTTTTTTGGAGAGACGGAAGTCGAATATTATGATACCCAAGGAAAAGTGGTTCAACATGACATCATTAATCTCAAAGACGGCATTAATCTTTTTGTTATTGATGCATCAGAATTTAAACAAGGTGTCTACATGATCAAAATTAGAAATAGAAACCATGAAAAAGTACTAAAACATATCGTTCGTTGATGTGTTTTAAATAAGAATTGTAGGTCTCGAAATTCTTATTAGAATCGTTTAATTACATTTCCTAAATCTTTAACTATTTTTGCAGTCTATTATGACAGAAAAAATTTTGGACAAGATATTAAATAAGGTCTTTTCAATGAAAACGATGACCTTGGGTTTACTTCTATTTCTTATAGGAATCGGTAGTGCTACATTTATCGAATCTAAATACGGAATTCAAGCAGCAAAAATTTTGGTTTATAACGCCACATGGTTCACCATTCTACTGGCATTTCTGAGTCTTAACTTAATTTCGAATATTTTCACGCATAAAATGTTTCGGAAAGAGAAAGTTGCAATTCTATCCTTTCACCTGGCATTTCTTGTCATTATTTTGGGTGCTGGTGTTACTCGTTATGCAAGCTTTGAAGGCATAATGGTGATTACTGAAGGAGAGACCAGTAATTTCATATACACAGGTGATCCACACCTCCTTGTAAAGGTTAAAAATAAAAAGTCAGGCAAGTCTCAAGTAATGGGAAACAAGCATTACCTATCAGAAATAACGCATGGGTTTGGAAATCACTTTACGGATGAAATGAATTTTGAAAACAAAGAGGTTTCAGTCGAGTATGTTAATTTTCAAAGTAAAAGAGTTGATTCGTTTCAGATAAATAAAAAGTTTAAAAACGCTGTTGTTTTAGATATTGTAACTGAAGGCATGACCTCTAATTATTTAGATGAAAAAGGCAGTATTCAAGTTGGAAATGTTCCATTGGGTTTTGAAAAGCAAATCAACGCTAATGGGATAAAGCTTAGAAAGCTAAATGGTCAAATTCAATGGAGTGCCGATTTCCCCCTACGCTCATTAGAAATGTCCAAAATGAGAGAATCTAGAAAAACGGGAATAGAGCCCAATGATTCTTTATTTAACGCCTACGAGATCAATCAATGGAATGAACTGAAAACAACTACTTTATATCAAGTAGGGAACAGTCAATTCGTTGTAAAGAACATCTTATACAACGCCAAAAAGGCGCTTATGCCATCAGGAGATAAAAACAGGGGTTCAGATTATTTAACGGTTAAGGTAAGTGATGGGAAATTTTCTAAAAATGTCACTCTAGAAGGTGGGATGGGTAGAATACCTTCACCAAAAATGATTACTATGAATGGACTCAATTATCAACTTGAATATGGCTCTATCAGAAAACCCATTCCTTTTAAGGTAACTTGTCGTGATTTTCAGCTTGAAAATTACCCCGGAACAGAATCCCCTTCTTCTTTTGCTAGTGAAGTGACACTGGTTGACTCCGCGGATAATAAAAAAATAAATAAGCGTATTTTTATGAACCATGTAATGGATTATAAAGGATATAGGTTCTTTCAATCAAGCTACACTTTAGATGATCCCAAAACCCCACAAAATGAGGAGGGTACAATTCTAAGTGTGAATCATGATTACTGGGGAACCAACATTACTTATTTCGGTTATTTATTGATGGCTATAGGGATGATTCTATCCATTATAGCGCCCGTCGGGAGATTTCGTGAGCTCAACAACAAATTAAAAAAACTAAAACAAAAGAACAAGCAAATAAAAAGTATGTTGTTTTTTGTGATGCTATCCTCCTTAAGCGGGAGTGTTTTTGCACAAGAGCATCATGAAAATGATGGGCATAACCATACGAATGACAGTGAAATTGTAAGGGGTGAAACTTTTCATGTGATATCTAAAGAACATTCCGACGAAGTCGCAACCCTACCTGTTCAGAGCTATGACGGTAGGATTGTTCCATTTCACACATTGTGTGATCAGTTGTTAAGAAAAACATACAGAGAAAACACACTTGAACACAAGTCAAAAAACTACAATGCCGTACAATCCATTGTGAGTATGTTACTCTATGCTGAATATTGGAAAAAACAAAATACCATTTACATCCCGTCCGTTCTACAAAAAAGACTAAAGCTTAAAAAACACGAAAGCTACCGTTCCATTTCACATATAGATGTAACTGGGAATCCCGTTTTTAATTGGGAAAATGAATACCGAAAAGCTTTTCAAAAGCCTGAATCAAATAGAGATGAATTTGATAAAAAGATTATAAAGCTTCATGAAAAGTTTCAAGTTACTCAAGACGTATTCCATGGCCAATATTTAAAGGTAATTCCTATAAAAAACGATCCCAATAATACCTGGTCAAACCCTATGAATATAAATTTGTCAAGGGGCAAGGATTCAACCATAGCAGGACTCACATTAAACTATATTAGAAGTTTATATGATTTGTCCTCGGGAAATAATTATAAAGAATGTAACGCATTGCTCAATCAACTAAAATCAGAGCAGAGAAAGGTAGCGGGTAACATCATTCCTAGTGAAAACCTATTGAACCTAGAGGTTCAATACAATAAATGGGAAATATTCAAAAGAACCTATCAAGCCTACGGGCTTATCGGTTTTTTGATGCTCATCTTGTTTTTTATTCAAATTTTTGTGTCATCGAAAGAAAAACTGGTTAGAATATTTAATTATTCAAGAAAAGGACTCTTTTATATTTTACTTGGTGTATTTGGTTTTCATGCGGCGGGATTGATTATTAGGTGGCTCGTTTCTGGACATGTACCATGGAGTAATGGTTACGAAGCTGTTGTGTTCATAGCATGGGTAACCATGCTTGCAGGTTTTATTTTTTCTAGAAAAAATGCAGTTGTAATTGCGGGAACAGCCGTCCTAGCCTCCTTAATGATATTTGTGACTGAGCTCAATCTTTTAGATCCTGAAATCACACCTTTACAACCGGTGTTAAAATCATACTGGCTGATGATTCATGTTGCCGTAATTACAGGTAGCTATGGATTTCTTGGCTTGGCTTGTATACTTGGATTTCTGAACCTGACTCTTTACATTTTC
>CAJQPH010000172.1 GCA_905480165.1 uncultured Flavobacteriales bacterium | reverse complement strand
AATCATTTTTCTAAATCCGTACTAACCTTATTATTTGCTGTTTCGATAATAACAACCTACGCTCAGCAAGGTAAAGTCTGGGCAACCATTCACTCAAAACAAGTTCCAAAATTCGAAAATGGACAACATGTTTCTGCAAATATAGCATTTGACAAAGCCATTAATAATTTAAATATAATTTCAATAGAAAGGGCATTGCCATCATCTCAAAACCCAGTCTTGCAACAAGTTTATGAAATAACATGTAACTGTGATTCAGAAGTCCTATATGCGACCTTGACCAATAAAGTCCCTGTCGTTTCTCAAGTAGAATTCGCACCTAATTATGAAACCCTGGACATACCCAATGATTACCCAACATCTTCCTCTGCTAACTATGCTTTGGATTTGATAAATGCTCCCGCGGCATGGGACATTACTCACGGAGATCCCAATGTATATGTTGCAATATCTGATCAGAACTATCAAATAACCAACAATGATTTAGTAGATAAAATAGTGTATTATGATCCAAATAACAATACTTCTGTTACTCATGGAACAGCTGTCGCTATGATGGCAGCAGGAGCAACCAATAATTCTGTGGGCACTGCTTCTATTGGTTACGACACAAAGTTGGCTTTGTATCAAATGAGTTATAATGATGTTTTAGCAGCATCATATGCAGGGGCAAAAGTAATAAATATGAGTTGGACTTCAGGGTGTTGGTTTAACCCATATATTCAGGGAGTCATAAATGAAGCATATAATAATGGCACTTTTCTTATCGCTGCTGCCGGAAATGGTTCAACATGCAATGGTCCAGACACAGATGTTTATCCTGCGTCTTATGATAATGTTTTTTCTGTCACTAGTGTTGGCCCGAGCAATAGCCATGAAAGAATTATTGGTAATCCCTCAACAACTCACCAACACAATAATAAGGTAGATTTAAGCGCCCCGGGTTACAATTTGGTTTTGTCTCCTGTACAAGGTTGGTTCATTATTGGGAGCGGTACATCATATGCCTCTCCAATGGTTACAGGAACAGTAGGACTAATGCTTGCTGTTAATTCAGACCTTACCAGCGAAGATATTGAAACTATTTTAAAGGCCTCATCTTTTTATGTTGATGATGTAAACCCTGAATATGCTGGATTAATTGGCGCCGGACGCCTTGATGCTGCTGCAGCTGTTGAAATGGCTCTTAACTTTTCTAATTGTGATCTTTCCATAGAGGCGAGTGCCAATCAAACCATTTTTTATGGTTATTCGCCTACCGAATGTACAAGTATTAGTGCAATAGGTAGCGGAGGAAATGCACCATATACTTATACGTGGACATCTTCATCTGATTCCTACACGGGTGCTGAGGTAACGGTTTGTCCGGAGGAAAGCCAAATGTTTTCAGTTACTGTAACTGATGCAAATGGATGTGAAGCGATTGATGAGGTTTCCGTTTGTGTTATAAATGTAGAGTGCCAAACAGGTAATAGTGGGAACATGAAAGTAGAAATGTGTCAAATCCCTCCAGGCAATCCAAGCAATGCACACACGATTTGCATTAATGAATCAGCGGTTCCTGCACACTTGGCAATCGGTTGTACTTTGGGTGCTTGCGATGAACAAAACGATTGTGATGGCAATTCTGGAATTCCGGAGATTGAAACGTCATACAAATCTAATTTTGTTGACTTGGTTCTTACGGCCTTTCCAAATCCCACAAAAAACAAAACATCAATATCCCTAACGGCAACTAATCGGGGAAATTATAGTATAACTTTAACTGATATCACTGGGCGAATAAACCAGCAAATTTACAAGGGAAAAGTTCTACCATACATCAATAAATCTTTTGAAATTGACATGTCACCCTTAATGCAAGGCATCTATGTGGTTACTGTGAAAGGGTCAAATGGCACATTAAAAACGTTAAGAATCATCAGAGATTAACGCTTTAGAATAATCATTTTATGTTTGCAACGATTAGGTGTTTTTTGTAATTCAAGGTTACTCAAACCCTATATTATGAAAAACACCTTCCTTTTCATTGCAACAGTCCTTACAAGTAGCCTTTTAAAACCAAAACGCCACTCGTTAAAGGGGCCCTAAACTCCTTATTCATATTTCTAAAGTTAAATGAGTCATTTTACCCCAAATGCCAGGCCTTATTTATTTTAATGCTTGGTGATTGACAATTTTTGATGAAATGGAGCGTTAATGATGCAAACAATTGATTTTCATATATGAAATATACACTCCTTATTTTAATACTTATTACTCTTTTTTCTTGTAAAAAAGAAGAGGAACAGGTGGAGCCTATTGAAGGCTTGCAGGTAATTAATTCCTTAACTCAAATGACATCTGATCTTGAATCGGGAGTTTCCATGGTCTTTTTCCACGCCAGTTGGTGTAGTGTTTGTCAGGCTCAACGACCTGCGATAAGCGAGGTGGCGATGGACACCGATTTGATTCAAGTATTCTTTGGGGAGGTCGAATATGAAGACTACCCAGAAATTGTTGAAGCACACAATGTGGAGGGTTTTCCAACCATTATAATTTATAAAGACGGTTCCGAAGTTGAGAGATTTGTAGGAGGAGGTCACTCAACATCTGATTTAAAATCGGTGATTCTGAGTCAATTATAAGAATTATTCTACTTAAATTTAGAAGGGTTGCTTAGAGTATAATTCCTTGTTTTTTCATTTTCAGCTGGAGGATTAAAATACGAGTTCTAAATTATATTTTGTGCCTATAAACATACATACTATATGTTTGAAAACAAGTCCCCCCTAAATATTCATTGATGAATAACAATCGGATATAAGTTTACTACATTAGAAGTAAATAGAAAACGCCATGAAAAAGAGTTTAGTAGTTTTCTTCTTATTTCACTCAATTTATAATGTCAATGCTCAAACTGATGCGAAAGTGTCCGATGCATCAAATGACAAAAATTCAGAAACGTTAAGTTCTGCAGCAGAAGTAGCATCTACGGAAACCTCAAGTCCATATGTTATTCTCAAGAACAAGCTTCATGTGGACCAAACCACCTATTACTCCTACGCGGATCAGGTTTATCTTAGGATGAATAATACACCATTTAATGGAACAGTATATGAAAAGTGGAGAAATGGTATGATGTGGTGGGAAACCACCTATAAAAATGGAGTTAAAGATGGCTTTACCCGTGAGTGGTTCAAATCCGGGCAACTATTTAAGGAAGCCGTTTACAAAGAAGGAAAACTCATTAGTCAAAAGTGCTGGGATGAAGAAGGTGAAGTTTTTGAATGTGACTAATGCGGTTCACACTAAATTTTCCATTTAAAAGAATTATTTCTTCTTCTCATTAAGAGGAGAGGGCAGGTTTGCATATTCAATTAAGTCCATTTCAATGGAACCGATGAGTAGGTCTGTTTTTAACCGAATGGGCACCTTATTGGCGTCGTCACTAACCCACATGGTCATGTCTTCTTCTTCCTTAAAAACCCGTCCCTTTTCTACCATGGGACGAAATTTCAAACAATTGAATACGCCAAGCTTTGTTTTGACTTTTTCTTTCCCTAAGAATTTGATTTTTAGAGGATACATTTCTCTATCGAAAAAGGTATTGATGATAAATTCTTGTCCTTTTTTGGCATTCTGTAGATCAAGAGTTCTTGCGTAATAAAATGCAGATAATAAGTCTTGAGTATTGGGTTTTACCTTATAGTCTTTTGATTCATTTTGGACAACGGTGGCTTTATTTGAGAAGTGATTAAACTCAATGTTTCGGTCCAATTCATATCCGCCCTCCCGAACATGGCGTATAAACTTCCAAGGTAAAATACCTTCTTCGTCAATATAAGTTTCATACCGATCCTCAACTTTAAAAAACAAGCTAAGAGCCCCTTTTGATTTCCCTTTACCGACAACATGCATTGTTTTTCGACCATTGATTATTGTAGAAGTGTTTTTAACCTCTAAAGTAGCTTCAGCGGCATCGAAATAACCATACGAAACATCATAGCGTAAAAACTCTCCTTTTTTAAATGCCGTTTGTTTCAACTTTCTTATTGGGTCAGATTTAGCATCGATATTTTTATCAATCAATGTGAAGGCAAATAAGCCCCCAATTAATAAACACACGAAAACATTGCGATAATACTTCATACTTTTTTGATTTGAATATCAAATACAAAGAGCGTTCCAAAATCAACAGATGTTTTTTATCTTTAGTCTTTGAAATCAGATTAAACAATCAAAACCTTGATTAAGTATTATTTTTTCATTCTTTTATTTCTGATTTTTTATTCTTGTCAAGACAATAAAAAAGTAAAACATCCACCATCATTTTATTATTGGAAGCAAGAATTCAGCCTGAACGCCAATCAAAAAAAGCTTCTTAAAGATCTCGGATCTAAAGAATTATATGTCAAGTTTTTTGATGTGAAAATGATAAATGGTCGCCCTGAACCTGTTGCGAAAATTGATTTTAAAACCAGTCCAAGCGATTATTCAATCATACCGTGTGTATTTATCACCAATGATATTTTTTCTTCAGACCAGGTAAGCCCCGAGAAACTTGCTTCAAGAACGGTCAAGCTCATTCTGTCTATTGCAGAAAACAATAAACTTAGCTTTAAGGAGGTTCAGTTTGATTGTGATTGGACATTGGGGAGTAAGGAGAATTACTTTAGGTTTCTAAAAAAAGCGTCTGAGCAATTGTCCGACAAGGAATTATCAGCGACCATTCGTTTGCATCAATATAAATACTGGAAAAAAACAGGAGTCCCACCCGTCGATCGTGGCGTTTTAATGTGTTATAACATTGGTGAGATAGAGAACATTAATGAATCGAATTCAATTTTTAGCTACGATCTAGTTACCCAATACTTAAAAAAGGGAATGACCTATCCATTAAAGTCAAGTATTGCACTTCCCATTTACAAATGGGCTTTGGTATATCGTTTGGGTCAATTGTCTTCGATTCTTAATAATGTTGACGAAGCAAGTATGGAGAATCACATTGTTTCAGCAAAAAATAATCTATTCTTAGCAAAAGATAATTTTTATATTAACGGACAATTTTTATCTACGGATGATGAGATAAAATTTGAAGAGGTTGACCTAAAAGAGCTGGAACAAACAGCCAAGCTTCTTTCTACTTTAAGCTTTGACAAACTGATCTATTATCACCTAAGCCAGTCCAATATTGAAGACTATGACAAACAAAAACTCGATCAAATTAATACTCTTATTTATAAGTAGTGCCATCTCGTTCAGCACTTCCAATTGCACTGGAAGTTATGGGTTGGATTATTATCATCTGTTTGATGAAAACCTTGTGTTAAGTCAAGAGAATGAACCTAAAAAATTCAATTTGTGGTATTTCCCCAATGAATTTAAAAAAGAGAACAATTCCGTGGATTTAAACATCAAAGAATGGAGTCTTTTTTTAGAAGGGAAATATCAAGAAGAAGACCTTATTAAAATCATGTATAGACGTGATGGATTTAAGGGGCAGGATAATGAGTTGAAGGTTTTACAATCAAAAACAAGCAAGCCTAGACAAATAGCGCAAAAAGAAAAAGAATTTATTCAATATCTTGATTACGCGCTGGAGCTAGAAAATTATTTAAAAACACTTGTTCCTGACTCTTGGGACGAAAAGCCCATCGTTAAAGACCCTGTAGAACAAAATAGAATGCTTGCAAAGGCAAACAAGCTTCTGGCTCAATTTAGAAGTGGATTTACAAAAGAGCGCATGCATTATCAGCTGATTAAGCTACACCGTTATTATGGCTCATATGAGGAGGTTGTTGACATTTATGAAAGCTATTTTAAAAACAAAAAGTCATTTATATCATATTGGGCCATGGATCAATATGCAGGCGTACTTCGAATCATGAAAAGGAATGCGGCCTCCAATTATTATTTTTCTAAGGTCTATATGGAATGCCCAAGTAAAAGACGATCTGCTTATCTCAGTATAGATATTAAATCTGAACGTGAATTTGCAGATGCTAAAAATATGGGGGCTTCACCGGACGAGCTAATGTCACTTCATTTTATTAGGGGGATGAACGGTAAAAATCTTGGATTATATGATTTATCGAAAATCACAGAAATCAATCAGAACAATGATTTTGCACGCATCTTGATGAGTCGCGAAATCAATAGACTAGAGACCTTTTTTCTAAATAATAACGAGAGGTATTACCCTTTATACGGTCATGAAGGCATGGGGAAGTTGGTAAAACAAAAGACAGAAGGAAAGTATCTAGAGCGTTTGATTGCACTAAATGAAAACCTTCTTCAAAATGACAGTAAAAGTCAATTTTGGCATCTTTCAATGGCCTATCTGTACTTTTTAAATGGAGATTATGATAAAAGCTCCATAATGGCAAATCAAATTCATGGTCTGACGGAGAATGATCAGGTTCAATTGGACATTTTGAACGTATTGTTATACGTAAAAATGAGGCCAGTACTTTCAGTTGAGGATCAAAATAAAGTTGGGGAACAGCTCTATAAGATAAACAAGGGGGAGGTTTATTACAATTCTCTTCAATCCCGAGAGTTTTCATTTTCTCTCAATGAATATCTTTTTGATGAGTTGTCTTCGAGAAGTGATGTCAAAGACAATGCATTTTTAACACTGATTTTTGGAGGACGAAGGTTACAGACAGATTTATACATAGACAGAGAATATTACATAGAACCTCTGGAGAAAGTTACGGTTTCCTACCTTGATAAGGTGCTAATGGACTTGAAAGAAACACCTCAAACCAAATTGGTGGAGTACGCCTCGTCCAACTATTTCTCGAACGGTTATTATTGGTCAGGAGAGGATAGAAATATTGTAAAATTTGACGATGTAAAGTTTTTCATCAGGGAGCTAAGGGCGCTATTGCTGATGAGGAACCCTGATAGATTAGAGGAAGCGGCGTCAGAATTCAATAAAATCCCATTAGAGATTAAATCTCAAATCTCAAATACACAAACAGCAGTAAATCCATTTACATTTTATATAAAGGATCCCTATTTTGAGGATTACGGCTACGACTATGAAAACAGTGTTCCTGATGAAATGAAATTTACAAGGACAAAGGTGGTAAATTCATTAGTGAGACTTCATTCGAAAGCAAAACGAAAAAACAGTGCTGAAGATTATTTCAACCTGGGATTGGCTTATTATAACATGTCTTATTATGGGGTGTCATGGAAATTAATGGGGAACTACAGGTCCTCGTCAGGATTAAATGGGTTTTATGACATGGCTGTTCCTAAACAATTTTTTGATAGAGCACTTAATATTGGAACTTTAAATCGAGAGATGACGGCCAAGGCGCACTACATGTTGGCGCGTTGTGATCAAAATAGGTACTGTGAAGGTACCGGAATAAGAGATAATTACACGAATTATTATGGAGTCTACAACGATTATTTTGATCAATTCCAAAGTGGCATCCGGTCTTC
>CAJQPH010000171.1 GCA_905480165.1 uncultured Flavobacteriales bacterium | reverse complement strand
TTTCTCTTCAATATCAGGAGAAAGCATTCCCTCCATGGCTGCTTTAATCTCTTCAATTGCTTTGTAAATAATCGAATAAAGACGAATATCTATTTGCTCATTATCAGCAAGCCTTCTAGCTCCAACAGTAGGTCTTACCTGAAACCCTAAGATAATTGCATCGGATGCTGATGCAAGATTTACATCTGCTTCAGAGATTGCTCCAACTCCTTTGTGTATAATGTTTACTTGGATCTCTTGAGTAGAAAGATTCAGTAATGCATCTGAAAGTGCCTCTATCGATCCATCAACATCACCTTTAATAATTAAATTCAGCTCTTTAAAGTCGCCTATAGCTAATCGACGGCCGATCTCATCTAATGTAATGTGCTTCGTTGTTCGAAGACCTTGCTCCCTGTATAGCTGCTCTCTTTTAGTTGCAATTGATTTTGCTTCTTTTTCATCAAGCATCACATTGAAATTATCTCCTGCGCTTGGAGCTCCATTTATTCCTAATACGGAGATGGCTTGTGATGGACCCGCTTCCTTCATAGAAACGCCTTTTTCATCATGCATTGCTCGAACTCTACCGTAGTGACGACCAACCAATAAAACATCACCGATTTTCAAGGTTCCCGCTTGAACCAACATGTTAGTGACATACCCTTTTCCTTTATCTAATGAAGCCTCTATAACAGTACCAATTGCTGGCTTATCAGGATTTGCCTTGAGGTCAAGTAGTTCTGCTTCAAGTAATACCTTTTCTAGCAGTTCATCAATATTCAAATTCTCTTTTGCCGAGATTTCCTGACATTGAAATTTACCTCCCCATTCCTCAACAAGGATATTCATCCCTGAAAGCTGCTCTTTAATTTTATCTGCATTCGAGCCTGGTTTGTCAATCTTGTTAATTGCAAACACCATAGGAACGTTTGCTGCTTGAGCATGAGAAATCGCCTCTTTTGTTTGAGGCATGACATCGTCATCTGCAGCAACAATAATTATAGCAACATCCGTAACTTGGGCCCCTCTAGCACGCATGGCTGTAAATGCTTCGTGACCTGGAGTATCCAAGAATGTCAACTTTTTACCGTCTTTTAAGGATAGAGAATAAGCCCCGATATGCTGGGTTATCCCTCCTGCTTCACCATCTATTACATTTGCATTTCTAATTCTGTCCAATAAAGATGTTTTACCATGATCAACATGTCCCATAACGGTAATGATTGGTGGGCGATCAATTAAATCTTCTTCTGAGTCTTCGACAACAGGTATCGCTTCTTGAACCTCTGCGCTAACAAACTGGGTTTCATATCCGAATTCTTCAGCCACAATCTGAATGGTTTCTGCATCCAACCTCTGATTAATAGATGCGAAAATCCCTAAAGACATACAAACGGATATTACCTGTGTAGGTTGAATACTCATCATGGATGCCAATTCAGAGACGGTAACAAATTCGGTAAGCTTCAAGATTTTCTCTTGTTGCTCCGCCATCTCCATTTCTTCCTGACGTTTTTGAGCGACACTCTCTCTCTTTTGACGACGATTCTTCGCTGCCTTTGATTTACCACCTTTATTTGATAAACGTGCTAAAGTGTCTTTAATTTCTTTTTGAATATCTCGCTCTGATATTTCAGGTTTAGCCGTTTTCGGTTTATTGAATTTATTTCCGCCAGTCTTATTCCCGGTTGACGGGACTTCAACTTTTTTAATTCTTTTTCTTTTCCTTTTATTTAAATTTTCAGGTCTTGAACTTCCTGCAGGAGATTTCGGCCTTTCAACTGGCAACTCAATCTTTCCCAATACAGTTGGTCCAGTAATCTTTTTACGCTCAAATTTAATGGTCTCTATAGCCTCTTTGGGAGCTTCTTTTTCTGGAGCTTCTTTTTCTGGAGTTTCTTTTTCTGGAGTTTCTTTTTCTTTGACCTCTTCTTTCTTGATTTCTTCAACTGGCTCTTCTGGCGCTTTCTTCTCCGGCTTGGTCTTTTGATTTAAAGCATCTAAGTCTATTTTACCTACAACCTTCAAATCTTTTTCCGGAACTGTAATTGGGGTGATCTCTTCTGTTTGTGAAGTCTTTTCCGCTACTGGGGCTGGAGCAGGCTCCTCTTTTGGAGTTTCATCCTCGGGTGTCTTAGAATCTTCTATAGATAAAGATTCTCGCTTTTCTCTATGATTTGAGACTCCTTTTGACTTTTCTTTAAGATCTTGATCTGCGGCAAACTCACTACACAACAACTCATAATTCTCCGGTGTTAACTTGGTATTTGGATTTTTATCAATCTCAATACCTTTTGAACCTAAAAATTCAACAAGGTTTTCTAGACCCACATTGAGTTCTCCAGCTGCTTTTCCTAATCTTATTGGTCTACCTGCCATAATTTAATCAACGAATTTACCTGTGATTATCAAATTTATTCAAATTCTGCTTTCAAAACACGAAATACCTCTTCAATCGTCTCTTTTTCTAGATCTGTACGTTGAGTAAGGTCTTCAATACTGATTTCGAGAACAGACTTTGCAGTGTCACATCCGATGGCTTTTAGCTCATCAATGATCCAGCTGTCTATTTCATCTGCAAATTCCTCTAAATCAACATCTTCAATATCAACTTCTCCGTCCCTATAAACATCTATTTCATATCCACTCAGTTTTCCCGCCAACTTGATATTGTTTCCACCTCTACCTATAGCTAGTGATACCTGGTCTGGTTTTAAGTAAACCTTCACTCTACTTTCTTCCTCAATAATATCCATTGAGGTTACCTTAGCAGGAGAAAGTGATCGTTGGATTAATAACTGATTGTTTGTTGTGTAATTTATTACATCAATGTTTTCATTTCTTAACTCACGAACAATACCATGAATTCTAGATCCTTTCATCCCAACGCATGCGCCAACAGGATCAATTCTGTCGTCATAAGACTCAACTGCTACTTTAGCTCGTTCACCTGGCTCTCTAACAATCTTTTTGATCGTAATTAGACCATCAAATACTTCTGGCACCTCTAACTCAAACAGTCGCTCCAAAAATTCAGGCGCGGTACGCGATAAAATAATTACAGGAGTGCTGTTTCTCATATCGACTTTGGCTACAACCGCGCGAACCGATTCGCCTTTTTTGAAGAAATCAGATGGGATTTGTTCAGATTTAGGCAAAATGAGCTCATTGTCATCATCATCCATTACAAGGATTTCTTTTTTCCATACCTGGTAAACTTCTCCAGTAATGATTTCCCCAACGCGTTCTTTGTATTTTTTGTAGATGTGGTCTTTTTCAAGTTCTAATATTCTCGAAATCAAATTCTGTCTCAATGAAAGCACATTCCGACGACCAAAATCGGCAAAACGAAACTCCTCAGTAACCTCCTCTCCGATCTCAAAATCTGGTTCAATTTTGATGGCATCAGAATAAGCCATTTCTGTATTTGGATCTTCCACCTCTCCATCATCAACAATCTCCTTATTCAAAAATATTTGAACATCTCCTTTATCAATATTAACAATGATATCAATATGCTCATCCGTGTTAAACTTCCTTTTGAACATAGCCCTAAACACATCTTCTAAAATGTGTTGCATAGTTTGCTTATCAATATTCTTAAGCTCTTTAAATTCTGAAAACGAATCAACCAATTCAATACTATTCATAACTTCTTATTTAAACGATATTACAATTTTTGTTTCTTTTATTTTATCAAAGTCAAATCGAAATTCTTCTTCAACTATTTCTTTTTTCTTTTTTCCTTCTATTCTTTTTTTCTCTGAATGGATGATTACAATTCCTTTTTCATCAACTATTGAGAGAAGCCCCTCAATTTTACCCGAATCTAAAGGTTTTACTTTTACCATTCGACCAATATTTTTTTTGTACTGATTGATGTGACGAAATGGTTTGTCCAATCCTGCAGAGGATACATGTAATTCAAAATCCTCTTCCTCTCTATCTAAGTTGTGCTCTATATTTCTAGATATTGAGACACATTCGTCAACCGATACATTTTCCTCTAACTTATCAACTTCAACTCGAATCACATTGTTAGCGGATATTGTCAATTCCACAACATAAAGATCTTTTTCTAAATCTTTGATTCTTTCGTCAATCAACGCTATGATGTTTTCTTTTGAAATCATGGTATTTCTGCCTAATAAAAGAGGGGACTTTCGTCCCCTCTTTCTTTATGCCTATATATTTATATGAACAAAGATATACATTTAATCAAAATAAAAAAGGAAAATAGCTTTACTTTTATACTATGCTGGTTGAAATTGATGATAAAATAGTGTCTACAGATCTTTTTTCAGAAAAATTTGTATGTGATTTGAGTAAATGCAAAGGCGCCTGTTGCGTTAAAGGAAATGGAGGTGCTCCTTTGACAGGAAAAGAGGTTGAACTGATTGAAGACAACTTGGAACAAATCAAACCCTTCATGAGTGAAAAAGGAATACAAACCATAAAAGATGAAGGCGTCTATTATCTTGACGAGGAAGATGCGCCCGCAACTAAGCTAATTGATAAAAAAGAATGTTGCTTTGTCTACTTTGACAATTCAAACACTGCAAAATGTTCTATTGAAACAGCATATAAATCAGGAGAAATTGATTTTAATAAACCGCAATCTTGTCACCTGTATCCAATTCGAATTAAAGAGTTTACTGAATTCACCGCTCTAAACTATGAGGAGTGGGATATTTGCGCACCAGCATGCAGCCTTGGTCAATCCCTAAAAGTGCCTGTTTATAAATTCCTTAAGGAACCGATTACAAGGGTGTTCGGACGTTCTTTTTTTGATGAACTTTCTAAAATTGACCTAGAATTAAAAAAGAGGGAAGAAACAGATTAATGCTCTTCCTCTCCTTCTGCCAAAGGAATCGTCTGAGGTATAAAGTCCTCTTCAGCTCCCGGCTTAGAGTAGTCATAAGGCCATCTATGAACAATTGGCAAGTCTCCTGGCCAGTTACCATGGACATGTTCCACAGGTGTTGTCCATTCCAATGTATTTGATCTCCAAGGATTCTGAGGCGCTTTTGGCCCTCTAAAAATACTATAGAAGAAATTGAACAAAAACAATATTTGTCCAATTGCCGCAAAAATAGCAAAGAACGTTACGATAACATTAAGATCCATAATCATATCGTAGGTGCCTTGGTCAAACTCCTGGTAAACTGTATAATCATAATACCTCCTTGGCGCACCTGCTAATCCAACGAAATGCATCGGGAAGAAGACGCCATAGGCACCTATTATCGTAATCCAAAAATGTACATAACCTAATCTGGTATTCATCATTCTTCCAAACATTTTAGGGAACCAATGATACACACCTCCGAACATGCCAAATACTGCTGACATACCCATTACTATATGGAAGTGAGCTACAACAAAATAGGTATCATGAATAGCGATATCTAAGGCTGAATCCGCTAATATTATTCCCGTTACACCACCCGTGATAAAAGTAGATACAAGACCTATAGCAAACATCATTGCCGGTGCCAGGACCAAAGATCCTTTCCAAAGAGTGGTTAAATAATTAAAAACTTTTACTGCAGAAGGAATTGCGATCAGTAAGGTGGTAAATACGAACACCGAACCAAGAAATGGATTCATTCCCGTGACAAACATATGGTGCCCCCAAACAATAAAGGAAAGGAAACCAATGGCCAAAATTGAACCAATCATGGCTTTGTATCCAAAGATGGGTTTTCTTGAGTTTGTTGCGATAATTTCTGAGGATAATCCTAATGCTGGGAGAAGTACAATATACACTTCGGGGTGGCCTAGAAACCAAAATAAATGTTGATAGAGAAGAGGTGAGCCTCCATGATTGGCAAGCATTTCTCCTTGCACAATGATATCCGATAAGTAAAAACTAGTTCCTGCCATCCTATCCATTATAAGAAGTAAAACGGCTGAGAACAATACTGGGAATGAAAGAACTCCAAGAATTGCGGTTACAAAAAATGCCCATATCGTTAATGGCATTCTTGTCATTTTCATACCCTTAGTTCTAAGATTTATAACGGTTACTATGTAGTTCAATGATCCTAATAATGAAGACGCAATAAAAATACCCATAGAAAACAACCATAATGTCATTCCTAAACCTGAGCCTTGTTCTGCATTTGGTAATCCTGATAAGGGAGGGTAAATTGTCCACCCTGACATAGCAGGACCTGAGCCATCCCAAGCGGTATGCTCGGCTAGAGGGGCTGCTGCATCTCCAAGCTGGATACCAAATAAACCCCCGTCATAAACGAATAACGAAGCAAACATTAATAACGTAGAAATGAAGAAAAACCAATAGGAAAGCATGTTTAGGAATCCTGAGGCCATGTCTCTTGCACCTAATTGCAATGGAATAAGAAGATTGGAAAAGGTTCCTGATAATCCTCCTGTTAGTAGGAAGAAGACCATAATCGTTCCGTGAATAGTTACCAATCCAAGGTACATGTTTTCTTTCATGATTCCTCCGGGAGCCCAATTATCACCAAGAAAAGTATTAAGAAAAGTAGATTCTTCTCCTGGCCATGCCAATTGAATTCTGAAAAAGATTGAAAGCATCATGGCTACAACCCCCATAAAAACAGCAGTCATAAGGAACTGCTTTCCTATCATTTTGTGATCTTGACTAAAAATATACTTTGATACAAATGACTCTTCATGATGATGCTCATCATGATGATTGTTTTCGTGTGCTACTGTTGACATTTAGTGTATTTTTAAATATTAGTTTCTGAATTTGCAGGTTCCTCTGTTTCGCCTGCAGCATACGTGTTTTTAAATATTTTTTCTTGTTTGGACGTTTCCCATTGTCGAAATTCTTTTGGTGTTAACACCACAACGATCATTTTCATTTTATAATGAGCTGTTCCACATATTTTATTACACATCAAAACAAAATTAAATTTAGAATCATCCTTCTTTTTACGCATTTCTTTGGTCGTTAAAGAGGGTGTAAACTTAAACCTTGTTGGCATTCCAGGAACGACATTCATTTGTGCTCTAAAATGAGGAAAGTAGGCTGAGTGAAGTACATCTTTGGATCTAAAGCTCATCTCGTATTCTGTACCTTTACTTAGATAAAGAGTATCGGTTTGAATAATATCATCCCATGCATATGTATCGTATTTCGAATCATAGTTTTGTTGCATTTGAATTACTGATCTCAAGATCCGCCCTTTCACGATTAACTTGTCTTCCAAGCGATCCATGATTTTTTGGGTTTCAGCATTTGGCTCCGGAATCACCACATTCACATGTCCTTTTAAACCTTTGGCATCTGCATATGTATGTTTGAACGTTTCCTCGACCTCAATGAGATTAAATTCCTTTTCTATGACTGAATTATATTCTTCTTCTATTTGATTTTTATAAACAGATGAGCTTATCAAATTCCTGTATCCTGAAGCCAAATGGTCTAACTGAGCAAGTTTCAATTCATCCTCTAAACCTTTAATGGTTTTTTCAGTCTCTATTCTTGCTGATTCAATGGTTTCTGTGGTCATCAATGCCAGTGGATTATTTCCTTCATTTGTAAGCTTGTAGTCATACTTGCCTAGCTTGTTGTTTTCACCCGAATACCTGGCTGTCCAATCAAATTGCTTTGCGAACAACTCAATTCTAACGGACTTTTTAGTTGGCCCTGATGTTATCGAGTTCCACGATCTTAAACCAAAGATTATAATGACTGCTAAAACAATAGCAGGAACAACAGTCCAAATGGCTTCTAGCTTATTATTGTGGGAATAATAAGTAGCTTTTACACCTGGTTTTCTCACGTATTTATATGCAAAGAAAAACAGTAAAAAGTTAGTGATAAAGAAAACGATGATTATGATTATAAAGTTGAGATTCAACAACCAGTCCGTTTCCACTCCTTGAAGGGATGCCGCTTCACCTCTTCCGGTCCAGCCATATTTAAGCATTAAATATATAAAACCAAGGAATTGAAACATCATAAACGCAAGCATAAGCTTCGCATTCAGGTGATTGTCACGATCAGTAATGTCATGCTCTCCCCTATCTTTCAATTTAGAGCTAAGCTCATATACTCTAACCAACTGGGCTAAAGCGATTACTCCGGTAACAAGGACAATAAGAATAATTAATTTTTCCATTTCTTTTTATCTACTGGTTCATTAAATTTCATGATGGATACTCTCATCCAAAAATGGGTGATTCACTGGTGTTAAAGGTGACTTGGTTAGGTTTCTGAGAATAACCCATATAAATCCTCCCATAACCAAAAGTGCCATACCAATTTCCAAAGCTCCTATAGTTGCAGTTGATCCTAGCGACCCACCTGAAACCATAATGTATACGTCTAACCAATGCCCTGCTAGAATGATCAATCCAACAAAAGTTAGAATACCTGCATGACGCTTTGCATCTCTCGACATTAGTATTAACATTGGAAAAGCAAAATTGATCACAAACATTGCAAAATATAAAATCTGATAATTTTCGATTCGCATTTGATAATAAGATACCTCTTCACCTATATTGGCGTACCAGATAAGCATAAACTGAGAAAACCATAAGTAAGACCATAAAAAAGAAGTGGCAAAAGTCCATTTCCCAAGGTCATGAATATGTGATTCATTTACCTTTTCAAGGTAACCATGCTTCTTTAAGTGAAGGGTTACTAAGATCAACACGACCATAGTAGTACACCACATTCCTGCAAAAGTATACCATCCGAATAAGGTCGAGAACCAATGCACATCAATTGACATTAACCAGTCCCATGATGATGTAGAACTAAAAACGGCAAAGAAAACCAAAAACAATGCCCCTCTTCTGTAATTCTTAAAGTGAAGCTCCGTCCCGCCAATTTTGTCTTCTTCTAATGATCTTTTTCTAAAACCATTCAAAAAGATTAAATAAACAGTAAAATAAATAATCGTACGAATCCAAAAGAACGGCTTGTTCAAGTATGCCGATTTTCCCTCAATCATCTCGTCATGGGCTACTACTTCAGGATCCATCCATGAGTATAAATGGGCACCATCCATCATCGTAATGGCAAGTAAAACGGTGCCAAACAAACCTATTCCATATGGTAAAAACCCTGCTACCGCTTCAATTACTCTCTTTATAGATGCATACCACCCAGTTTCTGTAGCATAAGCCAGCGCAAGAAAAAACAGTGCGCCCAATCCAATAGCAAAAAAGTAAAAGGCGTTAATTAATCCACTCGCCATAAAACGAGTCATGAAATGATGATCCTCAAAATTCGTTATAATTCCAATTAAGGTCAACAACAACCCTCCTCCCGCTATTAGCAAGGTGTTTCGTTTGGCTTTTTTTGTTATTTCAAATTCCATTTTCAGCTATTTATTACTTGGTATCTCCTTCTTCTGTTTCTAATGATTCTGTTGCTTCTCCTAGTTCTTCCGAATCTTCTTCAACAACTTCCTCTTCTTTGCCGTAATCATCAAATTGAAATTGACGAACGTAATGTACCAAAGTCCATATTTCCTTTTTATTTAATAATGATCCATGAGCACCCATATATCCTTTTCCGTAATAGATGCTATGAAATATTTTACCTTCAGATAGAGTATCTAAAGACTTATATGCAGGAACTACTCCCAAATCGCCATATGCTCCACTTTGAATCATTGGTCCATTACCATCTCCTTTCTCACCATGGCAATGCATACACATTGAGGTATATAAGGTTTTTCCTTCAGATAAAATTCTATCCGCATTTTCAGTCGTCATTGTGTATGGATTGACTCTATTATTTCTGGTCATTTCATATTCACTTTCTTCACTCAAATCCCATCCATATAAACCATGACTTTCTCTCCAAGCCATTCCAGCTTTATAGCGGTTTGGCATCATCATTTTCACGAGAACCTCGTCAGTGCCAACAAAAGGAATAGTGTACTTAGGTGTTTGTCGGGCTGAAAGTTTACTTTTCAATTCTTTATTTTCACGTCCACGAATCTCACCATAATCAACATATGCCTCTATTGCAGGAGACCTATACATGTCTGGCATGAATTCTTTTCCTGGACTATCGGGATCTGATTCGCAGGAGGGAAGTAAAAAGATGACTCCCAAAAGAGGTGCTGCCATCATTAAAATAAAATTCCTTTTCATACTATCCTAGTTTCTCTAATTACTAAATGTTTTTCTTGTCAATTTCAATATAACCCGTGTCTTTTATCAATTCGTCAAGCTCTTTTTCATCTATTGAATTATCCGCTGTTCTAATTTCCAAAACGAACTTATCATCTGTTGTACGAGGATCCGGGTTTTGAGCTGGCATTCCAGGTAAAGTCCTGTTTTTTAACAGGTAGGTTATTGCCATTCCGTGTGCAGCACATAAAACAGTAAACTCGAATGTTATTGGAATAAACGACAGAATATTATCTAAATAAGTAAAGTTTGGTTTACCACCGATATTCATAGGCCAATCCACAATCATGAAATAACGCATCCCGACCGTTGCTAAAGTTAAACCAGTTAGACCGTAAATAAACGCCATGATTCCTAGTCGGGTGTTTTTTACACCGATTATTGGATCAATGCCATGAATTGGAAATGGAGAAAACGCGTCTGCGATCTTGATTCCTTTAGAAACAAGTTTTTTCGCTCCGTCTTTCAACACACCATCATCATCATACATTACATAAATTACTTTATTCGCCATACTATAATTATTAATGGTTTTTGTGATAATCGGGTGATTCTTTGTAGGATTGACCAGAACCCTTTAAGATTGACTTAATCTCATTTAAGGCCAATACAGGGAAAAATCTAGCAAACAATAAAAAGAATGTAAAGAACAAACCAATCGTCCCGATGTAAACACCTATGTCAATTGGACTTGGATAATGCATACTCCAAGAAGATGGTAAATAATCACGATGTAAAGAAGTCATGATAATCACATAACGTTCAAACCACATTCCAATATTTACAACAATAGAAATAAAGAATGTAAACAATAAACTTCTTCGTAATTTTCTAAACCACATCAACTGAGGTGAAATCACATTACACGTCATCATAGCAAAATATGCCCACCAGTAAGGACCTGTTGCTCTATTCAAAAATGCATAGGCCTCATATTCTACTCCAGAGTACCATGAAATAAATAACTCAGTAATGTATGCTGTACCCACAATAGAGCCGGTAACCATAATAACGATATTCATATATTCAACATGTTTGGTATGAATATACGCCTCTAAGCTCATTGCCTTACGCATGATTAATAGTAAGGTCTGAACCATTGCAAAGCCGGAAAAAACAGCCCCCGCAACAAAATAGGGAGGAAATATTGTAGTATGCCATCCTGGTATTACAGAGGTAGCAAAGTCAAAGGATACAATCGAGTGTACTGAGAAAACCAATGGAGTAGCGAGTCCGGCCAATACCAGAGAAACCATTTCGAATCTGTTCCAATGTTTAGCTCGCCCTGACCAACCAAAAGATAGAATAGAATACATCTTTTTCGCAACCGGCTTTTTAGCTCGGTCTCGAATAGTCGCAAAATCTGGAATAAGGCCAATGTACCAAAAAACCAATGAAACTGATAGATACGTCGATATGGCAAAAACATCCCACAATAATGGAGAGTTGAAGTTAACCCACAAAGATCCAAACTGATTGGGAATTGGGAGAACCCAATATCCAACCCAAAGCCTTCCCATGTGTATGAGTGGAAAAAGACCAGCCATAAATACGGCAAAAATCGTCATCGCCTCTGCCGATCGATTAATTGCCATTCGCCATTTCTGACGGAATAAGAGTAATACAGCAGAAATAAGTGTTCCGGCATGTCCAATTCCTACCCACCATACAAAGTTGGTAATGTCCCATGCCCATCCGATGGTTTTATTTAATCCCCATACACCAACTCCAGTGCCTAATAGGTATAAAATACAACCCACACCATAAAGTCCAACAATAAGTGCTATTCCAAATAGAATATACCACATTTTCGGTGCTTTATCCTCTATAGGCCTACATACATCCTCTGTAATGTCATGATAGGTTTTGTGTCCTAGTATGAGTGGTTCTCTTATTGCAGCTTCCTTTTGCATACTGATTTGTCTTAATGATGTTTATTATTTGATCCATGATGAGACTTTTTCTCTACTTGCAATTTCGATAGTAGATTATTCTGCTCATTACGAACTTTAACTTTATACCATACATTTGGTCTTATACCAACTTCTTCAAGCGCCTGGTAAGATCTTTTATTTTCCGAACTTTTTCTGATTTTAGAATTCACATCGTTCCAGTCACCAACAACAATTGCGTTGGTCGGACAAACATCTGCACAAGCAGTTGAAAATTCTCCATCTTCAACGGGAACTTTGTCAATTTTCGATTTCAATTTTGTTGCTTGAATTCTTTGTACGCAGAACGAACATTTCTCCATTACCCCTCTTGACCTGACCGTTACGTCTGGGTTCAAAACCATTCTTCCCAAATCATCTTGTGCTGGATTGATTTCAGTGAATTTTTTGTAGGAAGGGTAGTTAAACCAATTGAACCTTCTTACTTTATATGGACAGTTATTAGAACAATATCTTGTACCAATACATCTGTTATATGTCATCTGATTCAATCCTTCATTGCTATGTGTTGTTGCCGCAACCGGACAAACTGTTTCGCAAGGTGCATGATTACAATGCTGACACATCATTGGCATATGAACCACTTTAGGGTTTAATGCCGCTATTTCAGCTTGATCATAAGAAAATGAATCTTTGTTTTTCTTGGTTCCTACGGCAGCTTCTTCGTCACTGGCAAAATATCTGTCAATTCTTAACCAATGCATTTCTCGGCCTCGTCTTACCTCATCTTTTCCTACCACTGGAACATTGTTTTCAGATTGACAAGCTACTAGGCAATTTGAACAACCTATGCATGATGACAAGTCAATTGACATGCCCCAACGGTGCCCTACATTTTCGACAGGATGTGCATCCCATATATCAAATTCACTTACAGGCTTTTCGACATGATTCAAATCATCATCTAAAGTCTGCAATGTGTGAGCCGGATTGTATGCTTCTTTCCCTTTACTGTCAAAAATCTCCTTTGTTGTCTCACGAACAATAGAGTGACGACCCATCACCGTATGATGAATTTGTGTTGCTGCAATAATATATTCACCAGCTACATTTGAAAGTTTTCCGGAATTTGAGTAGTAAAACTCATCATTATCAGTTGAAATCATTGGGAAAACATTTGCCCCTATTGAAGCAGGCTTTCCGTTTTTAGAAACCGCATATCCGCCATATTCAGCAGTTTGATATGCAGACTTTCCTATTTTTTCACCGTTTCCTCCTCTACCATAACCTAGAGCGATACCCACTGTTCCAGTGGCTTGACCTGGTAATGGATAAATTGGCAACGTAACTGAAACACCATTTACGGTAACCTTGGCCATAGACAGGCCATTTTCTTGATCATATGTTGTTTTGTATCCTGCTTTTCGCATTTCCACAGGATTCATGGTAATGTAATTGTCCCAGGTAACCTTCGTTATTGGATCAGGTAATTCGTGAAGCCAAGGATTGTTGGCATGGATTCCTGAACCTATAGCTGATTTCTGATACATGATCACTTCAGTTCCTGAAGGCTTTTTTGGCATTGCTGCATATCCTACAGAATTGAATGTAACGCTATCTTCAATCATTGATTGTGGCAAGTCTACACAGCTATTGTGCATAACCATTTTAAAATCTGCACCACTTATGTTCGAAAACGTCTCTTTTATTTTATCGTAAGCAACAGTTGAATCTTTACCTCCTCTTTCGGCTTTTCCAGACCATACTAGAAAGGACTCTAAAGCATCAGCCGTATTATGCAAAGGCCTAATTGTAGGCTGAGCAATCGCATAATGATTCGACTTCGGTTGATAATCTGCCCAAGACTCAAGTCCATGATGATCAGGACAATTATAGGTGCACAAAGCGCCGGTTTCATCCGCATGAGAGTTTAGAGATACTGAAACTTTCACTTTTTTACTTTTCAATGCTTTTTTAAGCTCGTCTTTCGGAAATGAATAAACTGGGTTTGAATTATAAAAAAGAACTACGTCATATTTTCCTGAAGAAATTCCTTTTACACAATTCATAAGCTTCGCTTCTTCGGACTGAAACATTTGAAGCTCGTTATATAGATCTATTGTCGTTCCGTTTGCTCCATTATGCTCATTGATTTCATTAGCCAATTGCTGAAGACCAGTATTATTTGTTCCACAAACAACCAAAGACTCTTTTCCGTTTTCTTGCAAAGATTTTATAGCCAAGTCCGCAGATTTTTTTAGGCTTGATGGAATCGTGCCACTCCTTCCTCTTAATCCATCTAATATATACTTGAGAACAGCTTCTTCTTCAGAGGGCTTCGTCATTGTTCTGTAGTCAGCATTCGAACCCGCAACACTCATTACTGATTCAAACTGAAAATGTTTTGACATCCAGCCACCGTCACTTTCTGGATTTCTTGTTTCTCCATATTGTGCTGCAAATTCAGTAGGCATTAACCAAGTACTTAAGAAATCAGCATTTATGGAAACAATTGTCTTTGCTTTAGAAAAATCATAGCTCGGTATAAACGGCTTGCCAAAATTTAATTCATTTGCATTTCTCATTGCTGAATAAGAAATTGCGTCGTACTGAATGTGTTCAAACTCACCTTTTACCGCAGAACCAAGTTCTGATATGGCAGATAAGGTCGATGGGCTAATTACCGTACTTGAGATCAAGGCCACCTTATTCCCATTTCTGATTGCACTTGAGATTTCTTTATCTACCGCCGCCCAAGATGATTTCTTTCCAGCTTTTAAAGGGTTTTTGATTCTTTCGCTATCATAAACACCAAGAACAGAAGCAATAATAGGAGGCGTAACTGATCCTTTCGTTATCCCGAAATGCTTATTTCCCTTTATAAAAATAGGACGGGCCTCTCTTGTTTTCACGAGAATACTCGCATAAGATGCCCCATCATAATAAGTGGAAGCATACCAAGTTGGCATTCCAGGAGTTACATTTTCAGGTTTCATCACATAAGGCACTGCTTTAATTACAGGTGCCTCACAAGCTGCAACTGTAGCGGCAGCAACAGAAAACCCAAGAAACTTTAAAAAATCCCTTCTTCCCGTTGACGACTCGCTTAATTGGTCATCAGCTAAAAAGCTCTCAATTGAATTTGATTGTGAAAACTCAGATTCTTTTGATTCTTGAAAAGACTTCGTTTCATTTAACTCGTCAATTCCTTTCCAATATTTTTTCGTATTTGCCATACTTTTTTATGCTTACAATAGAAAATTCTCAATTAATAATGACACTTGGAACATTCCCATCCCCCAAGTTCTTTTACCGTAACTTTACCGTCATCATTGTAGCTGTTTAACAAGCTATAATCATTCTTCTTAAGTCTGTTGTGTATCTCATCATAATATGCATTATCGCTACCCGCGATATCCACACCAGACTGTCCATGACATTCGATACACCAACCCATAGTTAAGGTTGGCTTGGTGAATTCTATCTTACTGTCAATGTTTTCTTGAATTTTATTTAATTCACCATGAGGCTGAACCTTTGCGGTTTCTTTCATCTTAGCCATATCACCATGACATTGTTTACAATCCAACCCACCAACAACAACATGTTGAGAGTGATTAAAATAAACATGATCAGGCAGATTATGTACTTTATTCCAAACTATTGGAGAAGTTTTGCCTGTGTACTCACCTGCAGGACCGCGTGTCGGATCCCAGCCAGCGGCAGTATAAATCTTATCAATTTCACCTTTAAACTCCTTACCTTCACCATTGATTTTTTTGTGACAATTCATACAAACATTTACCGAAGGAATGCCCGCAGATTTTGATTTGGTTACCGAATTGTGACAATATTTACAA
Source organism: uncultured Flavobacteriales bacterium (assembly GCA_905480165.1). Taxonomy (GTDB): domain Bacteria; phylum Bacteroidota; class Bacteroidia; order Flavobacteriales_D; family Crocinitomicaceae; genus UBA952. Next base: position 2,613 of record CAJQPH010000171.1, on the reverse strand, counting down.
TCAATTCCATTTATACCTGCATGAACATCATGAGGGAACGCTATTGGTTGTGATGGTTGATAATTCTCCATCACATTAATACTATATAGCACTTTAAATAAACCGACAATCAGTGAGAGAACCAAAACAAGAGTAACAAGACCAACATATAATCTATATTTCCATGCCCATGTTTTAAATTCTTCAACATATGTTAGTGAATCTGTTGAATCACCACTTTCTTTAGTTGCTATCTTTAGCTGTCTTCGGACACCACTAACAGCCATTATGATAATCACAAACATGACTCCCAAAATAATCCAAGTCCAAGGCAAACCGCCTTCTTCTTCTTCCGAAGAACCGTTTTCCAAACCTGCCTGAGTATTTCCTCCGGCTGAAGCATTAGGGTCTTGTGAATCTACCCACTCAAAAATAGAACCTATTTGCTCATTGGTTAAATCAGCAAAAACAGTCATAACACTTCCTTTGTATTCAGCAAAAACAGCCGCAGCTCTTTTTGACTTTCCGCTTCCTCTTAGCTTTGCATTATTCTGAACCCATTCATAAATAAGTTCGCCCTCGCCTTCTGCTTCCCAGCGCTCCACAGCACCGTATAACTTTGGGCCTGTCCCATTTTGAAAAACAGCGTGACAAGTCGCACATTTTGCCTTAAATAAGGCTTCGCCTTGAGAATGATATGATGGGGATAACGAAATAAACGCTAACAAGAGAAGACCTGTAAGGACAGAACCTATTCCCTTAACCCGTTGTGTATTAGTTATTTTCATGAAACGTAAACTAAAATTGGTCAAAATTTAAACTGCGTACATACATTTAAACGTGTGCAAAATTATGAAGATTCCTTGTTTACATGACACTTTTGTGACAAAAAGAACACCATAAATATTAATTTAAAATGATTCTAAATAAGCGTTTTGATGAAAATGAAACTATTTTATTTATTTTCGTAATATCAATAACGACTCATTTTATTCATCTCACAACATCAAATGTTAAAAAAATCTCTTTTGATCCTTTCTTTAATTTACACCTGTTTTTGTTTTGGTCAGCAAAGCACGAATTCGGATTTTATTAAAATCCATTGTGATAAAAGGATAAATCAGCTTGTTGAGGTTGAAAAAAGAATTGACCAAATACAGGGTTATCGCATACAAATCTGCTTTGACTCAGATAAGAATGAGGCTGACAGAGTTCGCGGGAAATTCTTAAAACTATTTCCATTAACCGATACCTACATGGTGTTTGAAAATCCTCACTTTAATTTAAAAGTTGGCGACTACAGAAGTGAAATGGAAGCGGAAAAAATTAAAAGAGAAATTTTCGGAGAATTTGTCATCTCCATTATCCACGAAGAATTGGTTAATCTTCCCAGAATAGATTAAAAATGTCTCCAGCCTTGTGCATCTAAAGTAACAGCACTGTCATTTTTGTCAATTAATAGATTCCCATTAGATTTATCCGCAGCAAAGCCGATAATAGAGAAGTTTGGATTATTCTTAAACTTTTCAAAATCCTTTTGATCAGCAGAAAATAACAACTCGTAATCTTCTCCACCATTCAAAGCGCATACAAAGGGATCCAATCCGAGTTCTTCGGAGGTCAGTATACTTTTTTCAGTAATTGGCAATTTATCTGAGTAAATCGAAAAGCTACACTCACTGGATTTTGCAAGATGCATGATTTCCGAAGCTAAACCATCAGATATATCAATCATGGATGTTGGCTTGAAAGACATCTCTTGAAACATAGAAATCACATCTTTTCGAGCCATCGGCTGCAACTGTCTTTTGATGAGCTCATCATACCCATCAAGTTTGGGTTGTATATTTGGATTTGCATTAAATACTCCTTTTTCACGTTCTAAAATTTGCAATCCCAAATAAGAAGAACCAATATCTCCAGAAACGATAAGTAAATCATTCTCTTTTGCCCCTCCTCTATACGCAATCTTGTCTTTTTTAGCTACGCCAATGACAGAAATGGAAACAATGAGCCCAGAATAAGAAGAGGTAGTGTCTCCACCGATCAGGTCGACGGAATAATACTCACAAGCCGCTTTTATCCCTGCATAAAGCTCTTTCAATGCTTCCACAGGAAATTTACTGGACACCCCTAATGACACGGTGATTTGTTCAGGCGTACCATTCATTGCATATACATCTGAAACATTTACTGAAACTGCTTTAAAGCCCAAAGACTTTAGTGGCATGTAGGACAAATTAAAATGAACACCTTCAACCAACATGTCAGCAGAAAGCAATTTGCAATGATCCCCGTCACTAGAAATGACTGCACAATCATCACCAATTCCCTTGATACTGGAGTCATTCGCTAACTCAAATTCTCCAGTTAATTCATCAATCAAGCCAAACTCACCTATTGATTCTATTTCGTTTTTTGTGTTTTCACTCATTATTCAGGGTTAAAAAAAAGAGTGAATGCACCTGCATTCACTCTTTATAACATGTTGACCCACTAGGGCTCGAACCTAGACTCTTCTGGACCAAAACCAGATGTGTTGCCAGTTACACCATGGGTCAAAAATGATTAAAATGTATAATCAAGCCTGCAAATTTAATAACTTAATTTCATAATTCATTCCTGAAATAAAAA
>CAJQPH010000170.1 GCA_905480165.1 uncultured Flavobacteriales bacterium | reverse complement strand
GATTGTAGTTTTTGAAAAAACTTGTTGCTCCCTTGAGAAGAGCTGTTTTCTTTTCTTCTAGCGTTCCATTTTCTTTATACTTCTCATAATTCATAATCAAATCGTTTGTAGAACGGATCAATTTGAAATATTCTGGTCCTGCATAATAGAAATATTCCACACCCATAGCATATTTGAATTCCAGTTCAAAGGACGCATCAGAAAGCGTGTTCAGTTGTTCAACAATTGACCCATACTTCTCCTTCCATTCTTTATTTGAGTTTGCTCTTTCTGTGAATTCAGCTTCTGTTTTTCTCTTTAAAGCAACTGCATCTAGTCGCTTTAAACCATCAATCTGTCCAATCCATTTTTTCCATGCATTGGATATTCTTGCTTGTTTAGAGGCATATTGTATTCGGACCAATTCAGAATTCTTCATGGCTTTATCAATTACTGAAAGTGATAAGTCTCTCATTCTGATTCTAGCGGGTCTTTCTTTGGTTATAATTTGTTCCAAATAACTCGAGCTTACATGCTGTTCTGTTCTTCCCGGAAACCCATAAACCATAGTAAAATCCCCTGGTTTGCGTTCTTTCATAGAAATGGGAAGAGTGTGCAAGGGACTGTATGGCACATTGTCTTCAGAGTAAACTGCTGGTTTATTGTCTTTCCCAGCGTAAATCCGAAATACTGAAAAGTCTCCAGTATGACGTGGCCATACCCAATTGTCTGTGTCACCACCAAATTTACCAATAGAGTTTGGGGGTGTTCCAACAAACCGAATATCTAGAAATGTTTCTTTTACCATTAGATAGTAATCATTTCCATAATTAAACGCTTTTACTTCTCCTTCGTAATGCGTTCCTTCTATAGCTTCTTGAACAATTTGATCGATGCTCATGCCGTCTTTTATTTTTTGGGTAACATCTTCTATTCTTACAATTCTCATCGCGGTTAGTCCAGGATTCGCTAATTCTTCGTTCAAGTCTTTTGCCCAATAACCATTTTCGATGTAATTATTTTCAAGTGAAGAATGTGATTGTATTTGAGAATAGCCACAATGATGATTGGTTAATAATAGGCCTTTACTTGAAACAATTTCTGAAGTACACCCTCCTCCAAATTGAAAGATCGCATCTTTAATGCTAGATTGATTCACGCTGTAGATGTCCTCTGCTGATAGTTTCATGCCTTTTGCTTTCATATCAGATTCGAATGCTTTAATCAATGAGGGGATGAGCATTCCTTCATCAGCCCATGATACAAAATGGAGAAAGATGCTTAAAAGCGTAATATTTAAAATTTTCATAGTCATTTTATTTTTGTTAAAAATATAAGTAATCATTTGAAAGAGAAAGACAATACCCAACAAATACCTAAATTTGCGGTTTAGTCTATACCAAGTGAAGATATTTCGGGATTTAAATGATTTGGCTGAATTTAATAATTCAGTAGTAACTATAGGAACTTTCGATGGTGTTCATCTGGGGCACCAAAAAATATTGACCAAATTAAAAAAAGAAGCAAAGTCCATCAAAGGGGAATCTTTGTTGTTTACTTTTTATCCGCATCCAAGAATGGTTATTTTTCCTGATAGTCACAATTTGAAATTAATTCAAACCATTGACGAGAAAATCGAGAGTCTTCAAAAATTTGGTTTAGACAACCTAATTATTTATCCTTTCAACAAACAATTTTCGCGGTTGACTGCTTTTGAATTTGTAAGGGACATCTTGGTTCATAAATTGAAGGTTAAGAAGCTGGTAATTGGATACGATCATCAGTTCGGGAGAAACCGAGAGGGAAACATTGAGTTTTTAAAAGAAGCAGCAGATATGTTTGACTTTGACGTCATTGAAATACCTGCTGAAGAGATAAACGAAGTAAATGTAAGTTCTACTAAAATCAGAAACTCCATTACAGAAGGAAATATTGAAAAAGCAAATGACTTTTTGGGTAAACCTTTTCAAATTGGTGGTGAAGTGATACAGGGAAAAATGTTAGGTAGAGCGCTTGGCTATCCAACCATTAATCTCAAGCTTACAAATGAGTTGAAAATAATGCCTTTAGATGGGGTTTATGCCGTCGAAATTAAAATAAAAGACGAGAAACATTTTGGGATGATGAATATTGGTATGAATCCTACGGTTCGAAATAAATCAGCTGAGCAAAAAAAATATGAGGTTCATTTATTTGATTTTGATGAAGTCATTTATGGCGAGAAAGTTGTTATCTTATTTCGTCAATTTATTAGAAAAGAAAAAACTTTCGATAATTTAGATGAACTTAAGTAGCAGATTCAAATTGATGAGAAAAATATTCGCAATTATTTTAACACTAATAGCAACAAGTAGTTCTTATTGTGCTTTTTCTCAAAACTTTCTATCCTTAAAACAAGCATCGCTTATTCATTCGGATTCTGTCCAATATTTAAAAATCACAAGACAGAAATTGACGCATTTTCCCAATGAGATATTTAGCTACAAGAATTTAGTCGCTTTAGACCTTTCAAAAAATAAAATCAAAAACATTCCAGATTCTATTTCAGTTTTTGATCAGCTTGAAATCGTCAATCTTCGAAAGAATAATTTTGAGGTGTTTCCTGAATCTTTGTTTCAATTGAAAAAAATAAAAGAAATAGTGATTAGTAGTAATCAAATCGGGTTTATCCCAGATAACATTAGTCAATGCACTCAGTTAAGAAAATTAGATTTATATAATAATCCGATTAGCGATCTTGGCCACGGATTACAAGATTTAAAAAACATGGAAGAACTAGACCTGAGAGGTTTGATGATGAATGCAAAAAAACAAAAAGCTATTTCAGAGAAATTGCCACTTGTTCACATCCTTTTTGATGCGCCCTGCAATTGTGTTGATTAATTTTTTTGAATATATTTTGATGATTCTTTTCATTGCGTTATATTTACGTCCAACTAGACTATAAATTAAACGGACAATATCAAACTTAAAACTATAAAACTAAACCATTTTCAATAATCGATTTATTTAAATTAAAAGCTTCATTTATAGGTTTTTAATTTACTATGAACCAAAAAGACATCGATTCAATTTCTTAAGTTTTAATGCTTACTCTCAAGCATAATATGTTTGAACCTATTTGATTTAGGTAGAACTGTATTACTATGAAAACGATAACTTCATTTATCCTTTTCCTTATGATGTATTCATATGGAATAGGACAAGTAAAGCACCATGATATCATCTTGGGTGCGCAATATTCTAATCAACAATTACTCGATGCTGTAGAAAATGCCAATTGGTGTGGTTATTTTCATCAAACAGAAAATTATGAGCTTAGGTTTGATGATGGTGCGATTGTGAAACTTAAAAACAAGTTGCAATTACAATCAAATGGCAATGAATCAATTATGAATGAAAAATGTTTTCAGAATGTTTTGACCAAATCTGAATACGTTCATATTATTAATTCAGATGGATGGATAATGGTTCCCAAAGAGAAAGTTATAACTAAATCAAAATCGAACTAAAATGAAATATTTGATACTGGTATTGTCTTTGTCTTTGTTTTCATTTTTAAGAGCCCAAGGAGACGATTGTTTTAATGCTACTGATTTGGGATCACTTCCTACACCCAACATGTGTAATGGAGCTCCAACTGCTGGAATAGGAGATGCCATAAATATAAATGGTACAACCATAGGGTCTACACCTGGTAACCCATATGTCTACATGACCGATTGCGGAACGGGTACGGTTGACATGTCAATTGGCTCAAATGATGTTTGGTACTCTTTTCAGGCAACAGGTACTGTTTTGGATTTGAGTGTGATTGGGTTAATGCCTAACACAAATGTTGGTTTATGGACGGGGAATTGTCTGAATCTAAGCGGTATAGGCTGTGTAATTGGCGACGCAGCGGGAAATGTGCCAAATACTCTTTTTGAAGCATTGGCCCCTGGACAAACATATTTTATACAAATCAGTGGAAATAACTCAACTGCTAATGGGAATTTTACACTCAATTTAAATAACAATGTCGATTGTAATGATTGTTATCAAGGCGGAAGCTTGGTCGCAAATCCTCCACCAATT
>CAJQPH010000169.1 GCA_905480165.1 uncultured Flavobacteriales bacterium | reverse complement strand
GATTCACTATGGTTTTCGCAAACTCAAAATAAAATCAAGCTTTACCATAATCCTATTGTTTGGTCAGAAAACAGTGAATTAAAAGGAGATTCTATTGTAATATCGACAAAAGATTCCTTGATTGATAAAATCAACATTTACAGAAACGCCTCTGCTATAATGGAACTCGACTCGGGACAACTTTACAATCAAATTTCAGGCAAAAACATGATTGCCTATATGAAAGAAGGTAAACTTCGGAAAACCGATGTGAATGGTTCTGCGGTTAGTATATATTATCCTGAAGATGAAGAAAAAACAGACAGCCTTACAACCATTAAAAGAATGGGCTTAAATAGACTGGAATCCTCTACCCTAAGCGTTTATCTGGATAGCGGAGAAGTCATCGGTATTAATTATGTAAATGAGCCTGTCGGTATATTTTACCCAATGGATCAGATTATTGATAAGAAAAAATTTATTAAAAACTTTGAATGGAACCCAGCTTTACGACCTAAAGATGAATTTAGTCTTCCTGAGGATTAAATTCTTCTGACTCTTCTTCGTCCCAACGAAGAACACGTTTTACACCTTCTACTTCTTCAAACTTTCTAGTCAATTGCTCCAAATGTTCTGTATCCAAAACCATCACCTTTATCTTACCTTCAAAGATACCATCATCAGTGTCAAATGAAATGCTCTTCATATTGACATTGATTTGATTAGAAATGATTTCTGTAATCTTATTTACAAGACCAAATTGATCAATTCCAATAATTTTTATGGCGGCTATACGCTCAACAAGCTTATCCGATTTCCAACGTGCTTTAATACACCTATATGCCATCTTAGACATCATATTTACAGAGTTGGGACAGTTAAATCGGTGCACCTTAATTCCTGAAGACACCGTTATAAATCCATACACTTTATCCCCGGGTATTGGATTACAACAAATGGCCATTTGATAATCAAACCCTTTAAAATCGTCACCAATTAAAAGTGTATCTTTTTTAGAATCTAAAGAAACGAAATCAGATTCATATTCTTGAATGGTTTTCTTTTTCTTTCTCGGACCCTTTTTTTCAATAACAAACATCCCGTTCATTTGATCCATCTCCCTTATCTTGGATAAATCAATTTTACCTTTTGCAATTCTAAAATAGAGCTCAGTAATGTTGGGCAGGTTAAAATGTTTTTCCAAAAACATAATATTTTCGGAACACATGGTTAAATTGAATTGCTTAAATTTTCTTTCTAATATTTCTTTACCATCTGCAGCAATCCGATTTCGCTCTTCATTCAGTGATGACTTTATTTTTGTTTTCGCCCTTGCTGTTACAACAAATCTTAACCACTCATCCTTGGGGTGTTGCTTAGATGATGTTATGATGTCAAGCTGATCTCCATTTCGGAGCTCATAAGAAAGTGGCATTAGGCGATTATTTACCTTTGCTCCTATACAGGTATCTCCAATGTCTGTATGAATATCGTAGGCAAAATCTAAAATAGTTGAACCTGTCGGTAGTACTCTTAACTCTCCCTTAGGGGTGAAAATATAAATTTCATCGTTAAATAAATTGAGCTTAAAATCATTAACAAAGTCAATGGCATCCGTATTCGACGATTCCAATAATTCACGGATTTCAGTAATCCAACGATCAAACTTATTGTCATCTCCTTTTGACTCCTTGTATTTATAATGCGCAGCTAAACCTTTTTCCGCAATCTCATTCATACGCAATGAACGAATCTGAACCTCAACCCACTTGCCTTGAGGAGACATAACAGTAGTATGCAGAGACTCATAACCATTTGCTCGAGGTGTTGATATCCAATCCCTTAAACGTTCAGGACTCGGTTGATAATAATCGGTAACGATACTATACACTCTCCAACAATCTGGCTTTTCAAGTTCGACAGGCGTTTCTAAAATAATTCGAATGGCAAAGAGATCAAAAACCTCTTCAAAGGGTATATCCTTTGAATTCATTTTTTTCCATATTGATGAAATCGATTTTGTTCTTGCCTTAATGTCAAAAACATAGCCTTCATGCGCCAAATGTTCTTTTACCGGAGCCACAAACTTTCGTATAAAACGCGCTCTACTCTCCTGGGTCTCTTTTAGTTTGGATTTTATTTCTTCATACACTTCCGATTCACAATATTTCATTGAAAGATCTTCAAGCTCTGACTTCACAGAGTAAAGACCAAATCGATGGGCTAAAGGCGCATATAGGAATTTGGTTTCCGATGCGATTTTGAGTTGCTTATCAGAACGCATACTATCAAGAGTACGCATATTGTGAAGCCGATCCGCCAATTTGATTAAAACGACCCTGAAATCATCAGAAATGGTTAAGATCATTTTACGAAAATTCTCAGCCTGAATTGATGCTTTATCATCAAATACTTCAGGAATCTTCGTTAAGCCATCAATGATTAGACGAACCTCTTTTCCAAAAAGGTCCTCTATATCTGATAATGTAATGTGTGTGTCTTCAACGGTATCGTGAAGCAAAGCACAAATCACAGAGGTTGGGCCTAACGTCATTTCATCTGCACATATTCGTGCAACAGCAATTGGATGATAGATGTACGGCTCACCAGACTTTCTTCTCATTTCTTTATGAGCATCTAGAGCGACATCAAATGCCTTTCTGATAAGTTTGGTTTCCTTTTTGTCCCTATTTTTTAATGCACGCATTAAACCCCTGTAAGCATTAAGTATTTCTTTACGCTCTTGTTCTACATTTACAATTACAGACGTTTTATTTTGTTGCATTTATTTAGCTGGCAATAATTTAGTCTTAACTTCTCCAAATCCTATTCTCACCTTATCATTTTCACAGTATCCTCTCATGGTAACGGTATCGCCATCTAAAATAAACTTTCGTTCACTTCCATCTGGCATTAGAATTGGCTTTGTTCCCTTCCAGGCAAGTTCAAGCATTGATCCGTAGGAATCAGGTGTTGGACCAGAAATGGTTCCTGAACCCAACAAGTCTCCTCCACGAACATTACAACCGTTAACGGTATGATGAGCCAGCTGTTGTGCCATATTCCAATACATGTATTTAAAATTTGAATTAGAAACAACCTTTTCTTCTGCTCCGCTAGGTGTAATGGCTACCTGAAGGTGAATATCATATGATTTCTTACCCTCATATGCGAGATAAGAAAGCACCTCAGGATCCTGCTCAGGCGTATTGACTTGAAAAGGGATTAAAGCATCTAAGCTTACAATCCAAGCAGAAATAGAAGATGCAAAATTCTTTGCTAAAAAAGGCCCTAGAGGAACATATTCCCACTTCTGTATATCTCTTGCTGACCAATCATTAAAGAGTACCATTCCAAAAATATAATCTTCCGCCTCAGCAGTTGATATTGAATCACCTAAAGGCTTTCCGTCAAAAGTGATGAATGCCATTTCGAGTTCAAAATCAATCATTCGTGAAGGACCAAAAACAGGAGGCTCATTTTCATTAGGCTTGGTTTGACCTTTTGGTCTATGAATATCTTGATCCGATATTATGACAGATGATGATCGTCCATGATACCCAACAGGAATCCATAGCCAATTAGGCAATAGCGCATTATTTGGGTCACGAAACATGGTGCCTACATTGGTCGCATGTTCCTTACTTGAATAAAAATCAGTGTAGTCACCAATTTCAACAGGCATTAACATGGTGGTTTGCTCAACAGGGATAAGAACTTGATTTACATGGTGCTCATTATTCTGAAGCTCTGTACTGTCCTTTTCTAATAAATCTGAAACTCGATCTCTCAATCTTCTTGAAGCCAATTTTCCCTTTTTCATTAAAAGGTTTAATGAGGATGAATCAAAGGCATTCGGAGAAAAGGGTAAATTATCCAAATAACCAAGAACCTGAAGCGATTTCATATCGATTACAAACTCTCCAATTCTCATACCTACTCTAGGCTTAAGTTGTTCCGTTTTAAAAACACCCAATGGTAAATTTTGAATTGGAAAATCAGAATTTTGTTTTACTTCTACCCAAGAAACTAAACTGGGATCATTTGCTTTAATCATATCTTTATTTCAATTATATCAAACATTAAATCTAAAATGCATAATGTCTCCATCCTGCACCACATATTCCTTTCCTTCTACTTTAAATTTACCAGCCTCTTTAACCGCTTGTTCAGACTCAAGAGTAGAAAAATCATTATACTTCATCACTTCCGCACGAATGAAACCTTTCTCAAAATCAGTATGTATTACACCCGCAGCCTGAGGAGCAGTCATACCTTTCTTTATCGTCCAAGCTCTTACTTCTTTTTCTCCTGCTGTAAAATAGGTTTCCAAATTAAGTAAATTGTAGGCTGATCGAATCAGACGATTGACTCCTGGCTCTTCAAGATTCAGTTCATCCAAAAACATTTGTCTTTCATCATAAGTTTCCAACTCGGCGATATCAGCTTCAATTTTTGCACCGATCACAAGCACCTCTGCATTCTCTGCTGATACCGCTTCTTTCACTTGATTTACATATTTATTTCCATTAATCACTGATGCTTCATCAACATTACAAACATACATCACAGGCTTGGAGGTAATCAAATTAAACTGATGAACAATTTCCTTTTCCTCCTCCGAAAAATCCAAAGCCCGTACTGAAACACTTTGCTCTAAGGCTTCTTTTATTTTCAAGGCCAATTCGTTTTCTTTCAAGGCATCCTTGTCACCTGATTTTATTATTCTGGAAATTGAAGTTATTTTTTTGTCAATCGACTCCAAATCTTTGAGCTGTAGCTCAATATCAATGATCTCCTTATCTCTAACCGGATCAATAGACCCATCGACATGAATTATATTCCCATCATCAAAACACCTTAACACGTGTAGAATCGCATCTGTTTCTCGAATATTTGCCAAGAACTTGTTTCCTAAACCTTCTCCTTTTGATGCACCTTTTACCAATCCTGCAATATCGAGTATTTCCATGGTAGTTGGAATAACCCGTTCAGGATTCACTAAACCTTCTAGTTTTTCCAAACGCGTATCAGGAACCGAAATTGTTCCAATATTGGGTTCAATCGTACAGAAAGGAAAGTTAGCGGATTGCGCTTTGGCATTAGATAAACAATTAAACAAGGTAGACTTCCCAACATTCGGTAAACCTACAATACCACATTTTAATGACATGACTATTTTTTTTTGGATTTCAAAGATAGCAA
>CAJQPH010000168.1 GCA_905480165.1 uncultured Flavobacteriales bacterium | reverse complement strand
ACATTTTATCGTCTAAATATTTTCCAATATCCTTATATTCTAACTCCGGAAGGTAATGCATAAGTTCAGTGGCAATTTCTTCCTTGGATAAATCACCATTTTTAATCCAAGTCGAATACTTTTCCCTTAATCTCTTTAAATCAATACGATCAATGTTTGACTTTTTATTTTTAATGATGCCAATGCCATCAAATTTATTCATTTCAATTTCTTCGTCTTTTGTGTAAAATTCTTCAAATCCTTTTTCCCCGGTAGTATCTGATTCGAAAAAAAGACAGGGCCATTGCTTCTTGTTTATCAATTCATTGATTTTAGACCTGGCTTCATCTTCGGTCATGCATATGTATGGAGTGTAATTTAGGTTTTTTAGAAATGCGATGGCAATGTCAGAAAATGTCATCAGGTGAAGATGCTCTGATAATTTCGGGAAATAAATATCTCTATTTTCTCCAAATATAGCCGCAAGCATACACAGTTGCCCAGATTCTTCAGGAGTGACAAAATATCTACGAACATCTTTTGGCGCAACTATCGGTTGTTTTTTTAAAATTCGTTGATTAAATCCATGTAAAAGTGAACCATCAGAGAAAGCGACGTTGGCAAATCGCGCTGTAGAGAGAGAAATCTCTTGGCTTCGATTCATGAGTACTTTTTCCATTATTCTTTTGGTACCACCCATTAAATTCACAGGGTTTGCAGCTTTATCTGTGGATACACAAAAGTATTTTTTACAATTGTTTTCTATCGCCTGTGTTATGGTTTTGTCTGTATTGAAAATGTTGGTTTCAATCATTCTCGATAGGGTATAAGGGTCCTTTTCACTACGGACATGTTTGATGGCTGTAAAATTCAATACATAATCATACCCTTGACTATCAGACATAAAGACATCAAAAATCTCACTACCTATGTCTAGAGCAAATGTTTTAAATTCTCCAGAGATATATCCCATTGAACTTCTAAGATCTCGGACCAATTCAGTTAAGTTGTTTTCGTTTAAATCAACAATGTGAATAATCCTCGGATTTCTTTTAAAGATCTCTTTAACTACAGATTGACCTATAGATCCAGCACCTCCAAGAATGAGGAAGGAAGATGTTGATATTTTATTGTTCAATTCAGAATCAAATTGCTCAATGTCATGTTTGAACAAGGGTGTTGATCTTCCTATAAGTTCTAGAATATTCAAATTTATTTAGATGCTGTTGATTCGTAATACCATTGTATGGTGTGCTTTAATCCTTCTGTTAAGGAATATTTTGGGCTGTATCCCAATAATCTTTTTGCTTTTTCAATAGACGCTAACGAATGAGGGATATCTCCTTTTCTTAATGGACCATATATAGGTTTAATATCTTTGATTTTAGGAATATACACACACAAGTTGTTTTGAATTTCTTCAAACAGTTGATTCAAAGTAGAGCTTTCACCGTAAGCCACATTAAAAACTTGATTAATGGCGTCAGGATTTGATGTTTTTAGTGCCAAATGATTTATTTGAATAACATTGTCTATATAGGTAAAGTCTCTTGAAAAAGAGCCATCGCCATTAATTGTTGGCGGTTGATTATCGATTAGTAAATCTGTGAATTTGGGTATGACTGCTGCATATGCCCCTTCAGGATCTTGTTTTCTGCCAAAAACATTAAAGTATCTTAGCCCAATACATTCAACACCGTATGTTTTTGAAAAGACATCTGCATATAATTCACCAACATATTTTGTAATGGCGTAAGGAGATAAAGGTTTACCAATAACTTCTTCGATTTTTGGAAGCGATTCAGAATCTCCATAAGTAGATGAGCTGGCTGCATATACAAAACGTTTTATACCCGCGTCTCTTGTGGCTACCATCATATTTAAAAACCCATTGATGTTGATGTCGTTTGTTGTAATTGGATCAGCTATCGACCTTGGAACGGACCCGAGTGCTGCCAAATGCAATACAGCGTCTACGTTTTTAACTGCAAGTTCACAATCTTTTAATATACGAATATCACCCTCGATCAATTCAAAGTTTTTGTTTTTGAGAGACAATTCCAGGTTCTCTCGTTTTCCTGTAATGAAATTATCGAGACACACCACTTCAAGATCTAATTCCAGAAGATACTCACACATGTTCGATCCAATAAATCCGGCTCCACCGGTAACTAAAATTTTCTTTAACATAAACTAAAAATATACGGCTTCGCCGGTCGTGAGTCCCATCAAATTTAGGCAATCACGTAAAAACTATTATGTCATACATCAGATTCCAATTTTTCGAACGTATGATTTAGGTATATGAACAATGAAGCGTTGCTCCATACTTTCAATTTCAACTATCAGTTTGTGTGTACGACCTTCATCAATAGAAGTTGCAATAATGCCTTGTAATGGACCATGAATAACCTCTACAGATTCACCTTTTTTAAATTCTTGAAAATCTTCCTTTTCAATTTCAATATTATCTTGAAGGAGTAATTTCAAGTTGTTTATTTCATCTTGTCGAACTAAAGCAGGTTTGCCCAAAAACTTCAATATTGAGTGAAAACCCGGAATGGTATATAATTGATTCAGAGATTTCAGATCAGTTTCTACAAAAAGGGTGTTTGGAATTAAAGGAACCTCAATTTTCTTTTTTCTATCACTCCACTGACGAATCGTTTTTTGTAATGGCAAATAGACATGCATTCCGATGGCCTTGATTCTCTGGAAAACCTTATCTTCAGCACGTGAGCGCGTCTTTATTACGTACCAATTTAAGTTTTTTTCCTTTTCCATAAATACAGCAACAAACTGGGTGCTAAAGTTAAGAATTTAAATAGGTTAAACGGCACTTGTTTCGATAATTCAAATTAAATTTGTTGTTGAGATTTGAACTAGTTATTGATTGTTCATTGAGCACCATTTAAAATAAAGAATTGAAGCATTTACAAGATTCATACAAGCATAAGGGGAAAAGAAAAATATTGATATCTACTCTAAAAGAGATGGGTATCAATGATGAAAAAATATTGGAAGCATTTGATGCGATACCTAGACATTATTTTTTGGATTTGGTTTTTGATGCACAGGCATATACGAATATGGCATTTCAGATCGGTTCAGGACAAACCATATCTCACCCTTATACTGTTGCTTTTCAGACACAGCTTTTAGAGCTTGAAAAAGGGATGAAGGTTTTAGAGATTGGTACAGGTTCTGGTTTCCAAACTTGCGTTCTTTGTAAATTAGGTGCAAAAGTCTTTAGCATTGAACGCCATAAAGAATTGCATAAAAAAGCGAAAGGAATGATTGATTTTTTTAAATTCTCAGCACGATTGTTTTTTGGAGATGGTTATAAGGGAAATAAGACCTATGCGCCATACGACAGAATTTTGGTAACTTGTGGCGCTCCCAAATTACCAATTGAGTTATTAAGTCAGCTTAAAAATGGGGGGGTACTTGTAATACCTGTTGGGGCTGGTAAAGAACAAAAAATGATAAAACTGACAAAAGATTTCGAGGGAAACGTCAGTGAGAAGGATTATGGAATATTTAAATTTGTCCCAATGCTAGAACGAAAAGTAAACTAGAAAGATGAAAATACTGATTATAGATGATGAAAATGCCATAAGAAGAGCTTTACGTGAAATTTTAGAATTTGAAGATTGTCATGTAGAGGAGGCAGAAAATGGAAAAGAGGGGATAGATAAGTTACAAAAGAATGAATATGATCTCATTTTCTGCGATATCAAAATGCCAATAATGGATGGTTTAGATGTTTTATCGAATGCAATGAAGCTAAATATTGAAACACCAATCATTATGATCAGTGGTCATGGGAATATTGAAACAGCTGTTCAGGCAATAAAAGATGGTGCTTTTGATTTTATTGAAAAACCACTCGATTTAAATAGAATATTAGTTACGTTGAGGAACGCAACCGATCGGAATAAGCTCGTGGAAGAAACAAAATCCTTAAAAACAGTAGTTAAAAAATTTAAAGGAAGCTCCATCATTGGAGAAACAGAAGCCATAAATAAAATCAAAGAAATGATTGAAAAAGTGGCACCTTCCGATGCTAGGGTTCTCGTTACAGGAGGGAATGGTTCTGGAAAAGAACTGGTAGCCCGCTCATTACATGACAATTCGAATCGAAAAAAAATGCCCTTTATTGAGGTGAATTGCGCAGCAATTCCTTCAGAACTTATTGAAAGCGAGTTGTTCGGTCATGTTAAAGGAGCATTCACTTCTGCCATTAAAGATAAAAAAGGAAAATTTCAATTGGCTTCTGAAGGAACATTATTTCTTGATGAAATCGGTGACATGTCAGCAAGTGCTCAAGCAAAAGTTCTCCGTGCACTTCAGGAAAATGTAATCCAAAGAGTGGGAAGTGAAAAGGATATTAAAGTAGATTGTAGAGTTATTGCAGCTACTAATAAAGATTTACGAAAAGAAATTAAAGTAGGTAATTTTCGAGAAGATTTATTTCACAGATTGGCAGTAATTCTCATTCATGTACCAGCATTAAATGATCGGGCGGAAGACATTCCTTTGTTGGCCAATCATTTCATCAAGATGATTTGTGCGGACCAAGGTGTTCCGACCAAAAGTTTTGACAAAACGGCATTAGATGCATTACAGAATATTAATTGGACTGGAAATATTCGTGAGTTACGAAATGTTATCGAACGACTGGTGATTTTATGTGGGCCAATGATCTCTAGTGATGATGTTGAACTCTATTCTAACTCTAATAAATAATCATGAAAAGGAATTTAAAGAGTATACTCCCTCATGGAATTGCTGTTCTTGTGTTTATCACTTTTGCTATGGTATATTTTTCGCCATTATTTACCGGCTATAATTTAATTCAAAGTGATGTCAAGCAGTTTAAAGGAATGTCGAAGGAGATTGTTGATCAAAGGGTTATGGAAGATACAGACCCTTTATGGACAAATTCAATGTTTGGTGGTATGCCTGCTTACCAAATATCTGTGCTTCATTCAAATAATTACATCAATACCGTTGACCAAATACTAAAAATAGGACTTCCCAGGCCAGCAGGGATACTTTTTATTGCAATGTTAGGGTTTTATATTCTTTTAATGTGTTTGAGGATCAATCCCTGGCTTGCCATTGCAGGCGCAGTAGCTTTTGGTTTCTCAACAATCAATATCTTGTATATCGGTGCTGGTCATATGAGTAAGGTCAATGCCATTGCCTATATGGCTCCGGCATTGGGAGGAATGATACTTGCATTTAGGGGGAAATGGCTTTTGGGTAGTGTTGTTTTTGCCCTCTTCTTATCTTTAAATCTTTCAGCGAATCACTTGCAAATGACATATTACTTGCTATTTCTATTATCGTTTGTAGCTGTAGGTGAAATCACCAGGATTGTCATAGCAAAAGAATCGAAATCATTGCTTTCAATTTTAGGAGCTTTATTTATGGGGGGCTTAATTGCAGTTCTTCCTTCAATGAGTAACATCTTGACTACCCAAGAATATAGTCAGTATTCCACAAGGGGGACAACTGATTTGACCATTACGCCAGATGGTAAAGAAATAAATTCATCGAAGAAAAGTGGTTTAGATACGGATTATATTCTTGAGTATAATTACGGAGAAGGTGAATTGCTTTCTACGATTATTCCTAATGCTAGAGGAGAACGCGGTGGTGTTTTTGGAGATGATGATGAGGTAATGAATAATTCTTCTGATGAATATAAAGATGATCCATATTTTAAAAACATGAAAAGGTATTGGGGAGGACAGTCTTCTAGTGGTGGTGCATTCTATTTTGGTGTTGTCACATTTGTACTGTTTGTTTTAGCCATTGTATTTCTAAAGGATGTAATTAAATGGCCAGTATTGCTTTTGATTATTCTGGCCATGTCATTGGCATCTAATGATCCTGGTGGATTAAATGACTTTTTCATTAATAAATTCCCCATGTACAATAAGTTTCGAGATTCTAAAATGATTCTTGTTATTCTTCAGATTGTTTTGCCAATGCTCTCAATTCTGTTTGTGAATGAATTAATTAACAATAGACTTGCCTTTAGCGGAGCCGCACTTAAAAAGAGATTTTATATTACAAGCGGAGTGATTTTAGCTGTTTTTGCAATCCTTTATGTCTCACCTTCAGTAAGTGGGAATTTTAAAAATGATAAGTCAGATAAAGCATGGTTTGGTAGATTAAATCAAATGTCTCAAGGGCAGTTTGAAAGCACCTATATAAATAATCTAGAAAAATTCAAGTCATTCAAATCTGAAGTGGCTGCCGCTCGTGAATATGTATTCAAAAAAGATGTAGGAAGAGCCCTTCTATTTTCTATTTTAATTCTTGGTTTGATTTATTTCATGATTGTTAAAAGACCCTCAATATGGATTGTTTCAGGAACAATGTTGTTTTTGGTTTCGATTGATAATATTGGTATTTCATTGAGGTATTTAAATGCAGAAGAAGACATTGATGATAAAAGAGGGGAAGGGCAATATATTGCATCATTATCTGCTCAAAATTATTTGGAAGAAAGTGAAGATCTTATCGTCTTAAATAAGTATGAGAACGCAATACTTTCTCAGATACCGGCACAATTGGCCAGTGTTTCAGATATGAGTATTTTGGAAAAAGAAAAAGGACTTATTCCAAGTTTTAGCAAAAAATCTGCACAATTCAAATCCAAAATGTCCTCATATTATCTTTATGAGGGTATAATTAGCGATAAGACAAAATCTATGGTAGCGGATTTTGCTACGCTTAATTTGAATTCAGATTACAGAGTTCTCAAGATTGGCAATCCATTCAATGAAACTCAAACCAGTTATTACCATAAAAGTATTGGTGGTTATCATGGTGCAAAATTAAAGGGGTATCAGGAACTTATTGACTTTTACATTCAACGGGAGCATTCAATTATAGAACAAAATGAGGGAAGATTTGGCACTGCAATATTTCAGTTTACACCTATTTTGAATATGCTAAATACAAAATATTGTATAGTTGATCCCAGTAAGGCGGCATTAGTAAATAATTCTGTACAAGGAAATGCTTGGTATGTCTCAAATGTTAAAATGGTCAAAAATGCCAATGAAGAAATGTTAGCGCTTGGTGATTCTAGTATTAATTTAAGAAATACTGCAATAATTAGCTCAGATTTTAAAAACATTAGGCCCCCTAAATCAGTTGATAGTTCGGCAAAAATAATTTTGACTAAATACGGTGTCAATACCCTACAATATTCAAGTAATAATAAATTTACGAGCCCCGTAATATTTAGTGAAATATATTACCCTGAGGGTTGGAATTGTTATGTCGATGGCAAACAAGTTGACGTGTTTAGAGCAAATTATATATTGAGAGGGGTTATGGTACCTGCGGGTAAACACAAAATAGAATGGAGATTTGAACCGACGTCGATGGAAACAGGTTCCCTTATTTCAGGAATTGGCTCTCTATTGCTTATTTTAACTTGTTTGACTATATTTTTTGTTGAGATAAAAGGTGAATTGAAGACAACAGATGAAAAAGAAAGTTAAAATCGTTTTACTAGTTGGTACAAGACCGAATATCGTGAAGATTTCACAATTTAGACGGGTCTTTAGTCAATTTGAAAATTTCGAACTTAAGATCATTCATTCCAATCAACATTACAGTGAGTCTGTTTCGAGTGTCTTTTTTACTCAATTTGGTATAGAGGCTGATGCTATACTGCCTCATTATTCTGGAAATGCCTCAGCTCATATGGGCCATATTATTGAGCATTTGACAATGGAATTAATGAAAGATATTCCTGAGCTCTTAATTGTTGTTGGGGATGTTAATTCTACTCTAGCTGGAGCTATCGTTGGAAATAAGTTAGGTGTTAAATTGGCGCATTTGGAAAGCGGTTTAAGAAGTTATGATCGTCAGATGCCAGAGGAAATTAATCGGATAATAGTTGATGAGCTTTCCGATTATTTCTTCGTGACTGAACAAAGTGGATGGGATAATTTGAAAGAAGATGGAAAAGACATGAATAATGTTTTTTTTGTGGGGAATACAATGATTGATTCGTTGAAAGCTTTTAACAAAGAGATTCATAGTAAAAAGTTCTCTTTTATTTATGATCAGAGTAGGCCTTATCTCGCTATGACGCTTCATCGACCATCAAATGTGGACAATGAGAAAGGTTTACTTAAAGTTTTAGCTCTTTTAAAACATTGCTCTCAACATTTTCAGGTGATTTTTCCAATGCACCCTAGAACTAAAAAGAACATTGACCTATTTAATTTAACGAAGGACTTTGATGATGTCAAGGAAGTCGTATATACCGAACCACTAGACTATTTTACTTTCCAAAAGTTAATTGCTTGTGCTGATGGGGTAATTACCGATTCCGGAGGTATTCAAGAAGAGACAACTTTCATTGGGGTTCCATGTGTAACCCTGAGAGAAAATACAGAAAGGCCTATTACCATTGATATTGGTACAAATGAATTGATGAATTTTGACCCTCCTGGAATTTTGAAGAAATTAATTGAATTAGGATATAGAAAAAACCAAGTCCCACCACTTTGGGATGGTAATGCTACTCAACGGATTGCTGAAAAGCTAAATGAAATTTATTCAGCCTGATGTATACCATGATTGTAGACGGGGAATACCCAAGTGACATCAGGGTAAGGAAAGAGGCGGAGTCCTTAAGTTTAAGCGGTATAGAAACACAAGTAGTTACCAGATGGAAAAGAGGGCAGGAGCGCGAAGAAAAGATTAATGGAGTAAAGGTTTGTCGTTTGGGGAAGCACTATTCCTTTCGAAAGAAGGGATTTAATGATGTTTTGAGTTCAATCTTTTTTTTTGATTTTCTTTTTTACATTCAGTTGAAATCATTTTCGAGAAAAAATCATTTGGGTTCAATTGTGCATGTGCATGATTTACCATTGGTACGCACCATTCGCTTTTTATTCCCTAATAAATATCTTGTTTTGGATATGCATGAAAATTATCCTGAAATGCTATTGGCTCTCAAATTGACTCCAAAGTCCTTAGTTAAAAGGATTAAAGATCGTTTGTTCTTCTCCTCAAAAAGATGGAAACGATATGAGAGAAAAGCAATTCAATTACCTGATTATATTATTGCAGTAGTAGCAGAGATGAAAGAGAAAATCATGAGAGAATATAATATTCCTTCAGAGAAGATATCCGTAATCTCCAATTATGAAAAAAATGATTTTCAGACCGTTAACAATGAAGATGATTTTGTCTTTAAGAAGGAAGTGTTTTATCTCACCTATGTTGGAGGGATAGGTCCTGTTCGCGGTTTGGAGGTTGGTATTGACTCAGTTTTAGCCTTGTCAACATCTCAATATGATGTTCAAATCATTATTATTGGGTCTGGTAATCCATCATATATTGAATGCCTAAAAAAGCGAGCTGGTGATAAAGGTATCTCTGATAAAGTGCACTTTTTAGGTAGGAAACCCTTTGAAAAAATTGGATACTATATACACAACGCGGGGGCGAACATTATTCCTCACATTAAAAAT
>CAJQPH010000167.1 GCA_905480165.1 uncultured Flavobacteriales bacterium | reverse complement strand
GTTTTGGTGATATTGATGTTAATGTACACAAAACATTTAGAATAGTACATCATTAACATTTTTTATGTTATTTCTTGGTGTTTAATGGGTTATCAGGGTAAATCGTTAAAAACCATGAACAAATTTGCATCACTCATCGTTGTGCCCATTTTACTGCTTGGGTGCAAAGAAAACTCCGCATTGTCAGATGTTGAGCTTTCTGATCCAAAATTAATTTCTCCAGAAATAACCATTACCAAAACACTCAATAACAGGGGTAGAGAACAGACAGAGCTTGTTGTTTTCCTTAATGACAAAAACAACAATAGTATAGATCTATTAAAAGGTGGGGTTACACTTAATAATGAAAAACTAGGAATACAAACAGAATGGGGAGGGGCGCCATATTACACCTTAAACAATCTGGAACTTTATGCGAATACCAAATACAACTTTGTGGTTTCTCTAGCAAATGACAATAGCTATAACTGCAATCTTCTCTCTCCTGGAGATTTAATTAACTCATTTAATGTTCCGGAATATCATAACATGAACAACGACTTAAGTGTTTCATGGGGAAATTTGACTTCAAATGCGTCAACCCGTTATGCTCTCGAAATTTCAAATGACAACACTCTTTCTAAAGAAATAAACTTAAGTCAAAGTGTTATAAAAAATGGCGGATATATTATTTCTTCCCGTCTTTTAAAACAGCTCAGTGAAGGGCAAAGAGGTGATTTTATCATTACGTTGAAAGCATCAACAAAAGGAAAGGTAGATCACCGTTTTGACGGAGGAACCATAAAATTAATACAGCTTATAAACCGGCAAGTAACACTAGATTTAGGTGAAGCGGATGCAGCTATTTTCACCAATAAAGACAGCGAAGAATACCAACACAAGGTTGCGCCAAAAACCCCAAAATTAGTTCCCGAGTTTGGCTGGTTGAAATTCGTTCTAACCAGTGCTGGCGGACTTCTATTCGGGTTTCTTTTATTTTCATTTATCCAAAAAAGAAAAAACAAGAAGCAATAGAATTGATCCAATGTGGTGTTTACTGTTTTTTCGTTTGTACTTTTGAGTCGTGAACCTAGAACAGTTTTTTACATCCTTAAACACGGAAAAAGACAAGCTCCCTATTCCAAAAAGTTTTAACTATCCTTTTAATCACGAACCAAACGAGATTTCATTATTCGCGGCATCAATACTAAAAAACAAGCTCCAAAAAAACGAGGTGAACCACAACTTTGATGCTCTTGGAAAAATGTTTGGTGTTCTTGTGGTTGAGGAACCTAGCGGCTCCTTTGGGTTTTTAAAAGCTTTTTCAGGTAAGCTAGACAATAATCTCAAACCGAAGGGTTTTGTTCCTCACCTTTTTGATGTTCATGATGAAAAATGTTTTTTTAAAATTGGGGAAAAACAAATAGACATTCTAACAGAAGAGGTCAACCAGCTTCAATCGGCTGAAGATTACCTGTCTCTAAAAAAAACTCTTTTTGACTTCCGAAAAAAATCTGAAGAAACGGTTATAGAAATGAAAAAACAACTTAGACTCGGAAAAGAAAAAAGAAGAAAGGAACGGTTAAAACAAAAAGAAATATTATCGACTAAAGATTTCTTTATCTTAAATGAAAAGCTAAACGAGCAAAGTAAAAGTGACCAACTGTCTTTTAAAAAAGAAAAAAAAGCATTCAAAAAAAAGCGCCTACTTATCGAAGATGCGCTCAAAACAGAAGAGTATAAAATCATCGCTAAAAAACAAGAAAGAAAAAACTTCTCTTCAAGTTTACAAACAAAACTATTTGAAAGTTATTCTTTTTTAAGCGCGAAACGGGAACAAAAAAACCTAATAGAGTTGTTTGAAGAAACCGCCTTCAAGCTTCCTCCTTCAGGTGCTGGAGAGTGCTGTGCACCAAGGTTATTACAATTCGCTTATTCGAACCACTTAAAACCCATATGCTTTACAGAGTTTTGGTGGGGAGCATCTCCTAGTTCTGAGATACGATCTCATAATCAACACTACCCCGCTTGTCGTGGAAAGTGCGGGCCAATACTCAAACACATGCTTCAAGGTCTTTCGGTTGATGCGGATCCTTTAACGCCCACAAGTGAAATTGAAAAGGTTGTTGTGCTGTACGAAGATGAAGATATTATTGCTGTTGAAAAGCCTGCAAATATTTTGTCGGTTCCGGGAAAAGAAATTACCTATTCTTTGTCCAGTATCATTCAAAAACAATTTCCCAATATTGAAGGGCCAGGACTGGTTCATCGTCTTGACTATGAAACCTCTGGGGTGGTTCTTGTTGCTAAATCACTTACTGTTTATAAATCACTTCAGGCTCAATTTACTTCTCGAACGATCAAAAAAAAATATATTGCAATTTTACAAGTACCTATTACAAATGAGCGTGGTACTATTTCACTTCCTTTGAGGTCTGACGTTATTAATCGTCCAAGACAGTTGGTGTGTTTTGATTATGGAAAACAAGCGACCACTGAATATCGTCAAGTTAAATTTGATGAAACTGGTATTCGTATTGAGTTTCATCCAATTACTGGACGCACTCATCAATTGAGGGTTCATGCCGCACACAAATTGGGGTTAAACAGCCCCATTAAGGGAGATCGCTTATATGGAACAACGGATAGGCGATTGTTTCTTCATGCAGAAAAAATTGTTTTTCAGCACCCTGTGTCTGGAAAAATCACAGAAGTCGTTTCTTCTGTTCCATTTTAATTATCCGATGGCTCTATCCAGTCTCCGTTATCTTTGATTAATTCAACCAACGCTTCCACGGCTTCGGTTTCTTGTATGTTTTTTTTTACTACTGTTTTTTCCTTGTAAAGATTGATTTTTCCTGGTCCCGTGCCGACGTATCCATAATCAGCATCCGCCATTTCTCCTGGACCATTTACAATACATCCCATAATACCTATTTTCAAGCCCTTTAAGTGATCTGTTCTGGCCCTGATTTTAGCCGTTGTTTCTTGGAGATCAAATAACGTTCTTCCACAAGAAGGACAAGAGATGTATTCCGTTTTTGAAATTCTTGTTCTTGTGGCCTGAAGAATACCAAACGAGGTTGTGTTGATTAATACATTGGAATGTTTTGCTTGTAACCAAATCCCGTCACCAAAACCGTCAATGAACATTGAACCCGAATCGATTGAGCTATACAACTGAAAAGTTTCTGCGTCTTTCTCTTCAGACGAGACCTTTAATACGACCGGATTCGTTATTAAGATTTCGTGCATCCTCATGTAAAGACTTCTGAATAACTGTGTTTTGTTATCGAAATCCGTTTCAACAATTAAGACCGCGTTGGGGTAGTTTGAAATTGATGGTGAAACGGGCTCTTCCGCCTTAATCGTTAGAAAGAACACTTGGTTGAAGTCCAACTCAGACAGGTTACCCATATCAACGATCGGATAAAACCGTTCTTTCTCTGAATAGTTTTCTTTCCAATTGCTGTAATCACAAACAGCCGCTAATGTTCCTGGTATTTCAAATGAAATCGCTTTTTCTCCGATATAAACATAATCTGCTGCTTGGTCCATTATGTGCCACTTATCGAGCTTTACAGAGTAGTTGTATCCAAAACTAAAGAGGTTGGCGGGAGTAATTTTATCTTTATTTGATAAGTCTGAAAAAACCACAGGGACATTTGATCCACCTATATTTAAAATAGAATGCGCCTCTCTTTTTTTGTATGAAAAAGGATTATAAACCTCGCTATTCTTACAATCAGGAAGCTTGAGCGCGTTTTGATTGTTATATTTTGCGATTATTTTTTGTGCTACAGGAATTTCTGCCTCAGGTTCTTCAGTGAGCGAAACCCTAATCGTATCACCTATTCCATCTTCCAGCAAACAACCTATACCAACAGCTGATTTAATTCTTCCATCTTCTCCATCTCCTGCCTCGGTTACCCCAAGGTGTGTTGGATAACAGTGTTTGTTTTCCAACATACTTGCCGTTAAAAGCCTATACGCCTGAACCATTACCAAAGTATTACTTGCCTTCATTGAAATGACAAGGTCAAAGTATTCATTCTTTTCACATATTCGAATAAACTCCATTGCAGACTCCACCATTCCTTCTGGCGTATCTCCGTATCTGCTTAAAATCCGATCTGATAAAGAGCCGTGATTGGTTCCTATTCTCATAGCCGTTTTATGCTCTTTACATAATAAAACAAGAGGGGTGAATTTTTTTTCTATTCTTTCGAGCTCTGCCTGATAGCTTTCATGTGTATACTCAATTTCTTCAAACTTTTTCTTATCCGCATAGTTTCCTGGGTTGACGCGCACCTTTTCGACTATTCTGCTCGCAATCTCTGCCGCATTTGGTGTAAAATGAATGTCGGCAACCAGAGGGGTCCTGAATCCTTTTTTCCTAATCTGATTTTTTATTGGCTCTAGGTTTTCTGCTTCGTTTTTACTTGGTGCAGTTAACCTTACCAATTCGCTTCCTGCTTCAATCATTCGTATTGACTGGGCAACAGATTTTTCGGTATCCATCGTGTCTGTCGTAGTCATAGACTGAACTCGTATGCTGTTTTCTGCTCCTAAAGGAAGGTCTCCGATAAAAACTTCTTTAGTAACAAGACGTGACCTGTTTAATAAGTCCAAGCAATATTGTTTTTTTCTTTCTAACATTTGTTCTCAATAATCAATATTTCAACAAAAATAATATTTGTTTGTTCCGACATTCTTCTTCTTCAGGATTGTCATTATCCGTTAGTTTAAGGGTAGCTTAAAGGTGAACACGCTTCCCTTGTCTTCTTCTGAGTTGTACCAAATTTCACCACTGTGGTTTTCAATAATCTGTTTCACCAAAGAAAGGCCTATACCGCTTCCTGTTGATTTCGTAGTAAAATGAGGAATAAATATCTTTTCCTTGTCAAATTCTTTTATGCCCACCCCGTTATCTGATACACGAACAATAACGCTCTCTTTCTCTGCTTTGCATGAGATTGAAATCTCTCCTTTTTCTTTACCGTATAAGGCTTGTATTGAATTCTTGATAAGATTGTTAAGCACTTGAATTATTTGTGCTTTATCTATGAGAACATCGACCTTTTTATTTTCAATATCCAACACTATGGAGTAATTTTCTCTTTCTTCATAAACAACCACTGTGCTTTTGATAATCGCAACCAAGTCTTGATTTTCTTTTAGAGGTTGAGGCATTCTTGCAAAATTCGAAAACTCATTTGCAATTCTTGCTAAGCCATCAATTTGTTCAATAATAGAATCAACCACTTTTTTAATTCGTTCAGTAGATTCTTTTGGTTTTTTAGGATCGTAC
>CAJQPH010000166.1 GCA_905480165.1 uncultured Flavobacteriales bacterium | reverse complement strand
TCCTCTCCAACAATGGTTGGATCCAAAGGCTTTGGAGAAATTACAGAATTCTCCGCGGGCACCAAGTTAACTCCATTGTGAGATAGTGTATTGAAAGAATAATATGTTGAGTCAATTGAAAGTGATTCTTCTAGCTGATATACTTCAAAGGTTTGATCATCAAGCTCACCATAATAACCCAAATACTCTAACCCAATAACAAATGAATCAATTACAATCGTAGAAGGGTCTGCAAAATTTGGATCTACGCTAGCGAGTCTTAACTGCGTATAAAACGAGGAGGAAAAGGTTCCAAATAAGGGATCGCTGTAAGACCCCAATAATACATTAGAGGCATTATCTGAAATAACCGAGTCTTCAATTATTGTATATGATAAAATGTCAAACGTATCTACCGATATGCCATCAAGAAGAGAGGTTTGATCTACTAAATCAGCACCCAACTGGTATTCTTTTTTCTTGCATGAAATCAATGCAACCGACATTATAATTACCAATAGAAGAATGCGATACATCATAAAGGATTATGCCAAAGCCGGTTCTTGAATCACTTTGTCATAAAAGTCTGAAAGTTCTTTTGCAAGATGTTCCTCTTCAACAAAATCGAGTTTATGAGTCGCTAAACCATCATAGATTTCTTTTAAATCTCCATCCATTTCTTCAGAAGATAAATTGACCCCATCGAAAAACTGTAGCATGTTCTTCGAATAATTCAAGAATGAAGTGTCTTTGAACTTTTCACAAACTGCATCATCAAACCCTTCAAATTTCAACTTTTCAGAAAAACGTTTATTCCAATCGGTCTTATAGCTGTCATTGTACAAGCTATATACCACCTTAGTTTCTTTGAAATGAGGGTCTTTGTTGTACATCTCTTTGATGTAAAGGCCCATGATCCCTGTCATGTATCCATGACAATGAATCACATCTGGCTGCCATCCAAGTTTCTTAACCGTTTCGAGTACGCCCCGACAAAAGAAAATTGACCTTTCATCGTTGTCTTTAAACTCTTTGTCTTTTTCGTCCGTCAAAGTATGCTTGCGACGGAAATATTCATCGTTATCTATGAAATAAACCTGCATTCTAGCCGCAGAAACCGACGCCACCTTGATTATAAGTGGGTGGTCCTGATCATCAATACAAATATTTAAACCTGAAAGCCTAATAACCTCATGAAGCTGGTGTCTTCTTTCGTTTATTACTCCAAAACGGGGCATAAAAACACGTATTTCTTTTCCTGCTTCTTGTATAACCTGAGGTAGCTTTCTAGAGGTCGCTGATATTTCTGATTTCGGTAAAAACGGTGATATCTCTTGCGATATATATAGGATTTTTTTCTTTTCCATATGATTTATTAGGAGTGCAAAAGTACGTATTTTTATCTAACTTTCCCAAAAACAATTAGCTTTGTCTCCTATTATTACTAGAAAAATGGACGCTTTTAGAATTTTTTATGATTTTATTCAACTAAAAGAACACATGAAGCATTTCGGAGCCCAACTTACCGTAGGGTTAGTCCCTACAATGGGTGCTTTACATCAGGGGCATATCGAACTTGTTGAGCGGGCTGCCATTGAAAACGATATTGTGGTTGTAACCATTTTTGTTAACCCAAAACAGTTTAACAATTCATCGGACCTAAAACAATATCCCAGAACCATAGAAACGGACATTGCTTTATTGTCTGCACACAAAAATGTAATCATTTGTATTCCAAACGAAATCGACGTTTACCCAAAAAACGATCCTTATTCTCCTATTACATTGGGCATATTAAACCAAGTCCTTGAAGGAAAATATCGTCCTGGACATTTTCCTGGTGTTGCACACGTCGTTCACAACCTCTTTCACTTTATAGAACCCACGAGCGCGTATTTTGGCTTAAAAGATTACCAACAATTTGCCGTGATTAGAGAAATGGTAAAACAGACCCAACTAAAAGTGAAAGTCGAAGGCTGTGATACGGTCAGAGATGAAAACGGACTGGCACTTAGTAGTCGTAATTTTAACCTTAGCGAAGAGCAAATAAACGACGCATTGATTATAATTGATACATTAAGGTATATAAAAAGCAAGAAGAATCAGTTTGAAATTGATCATTTATTAGCGAAAGCGAAAGACTTTTTTAACAAAGGAAAACTTACCCTAGAGTACCTTGATATTGTAGATGCTCAAAGTTTTAAAAAGGTCAATAACCTAAACCGAAAAACTGTTTGTTGCATTGCTGCTTTTTGTGGAGAGGTAAGACTGATCGATAATATATTACTATAAATGGGGTTTTTAAATAACGGAATTACACTCTAATGAAAGGGTCAAACATAAATACACTTCTAAAGGTGCTTTTGTCTCTAGGGCTTGGGGTCTATCTGACCTGGTATTTATTCGATATCATGAGTGAAGAAGATATCAGGGTGTTCAAAAATACCATCTTAAACTCAAACTATTGGCTGATTGCCCTTTCATTGATTCTTGCCCTTATTTCTTATTTTTCTAGGGCATACCGTTGGGGATACACACTTTGGCCTATGGGTTACAAAAGCTCTTTTAAAAATCAATATCACTCCCTAATGATAGGGTACCTGGTAAACATGACCATTCCGAGAGCCGGTGAGTTCTCAAGAGCGGTAATGCTTAAAAGGTCCGACAATATTCCAATAGGCCCGGGGTTTGGGACAATAGTAACAGAACGAATTATTGACATGATCATCATGTTTTCACTTGCCGCACTTGCCGTTTTAATCAGCCCAAATGAAACCTCGATCATCTTTAGACGAATTAAAGAGGGCTTTTTAGGCACATCATCAGAAGATAGCGGAGGTGGGTTGTGGATGTATGCTTTTATTGTCTTAGGATTAATTTTGCTTGGTTTACTTTTTATTAAAAGAATTCGTCAACGTGTTTTTGCATTTCTGAACTCTTTAAAGGAGGGCTTGTCTTCTATTTTTAAAGTAAAACAATATTGGGCTTACCTGCTTCACACTCTCATCATTTGGCTTTCTTATTTGGTGATGTTTGCCTTGCCTTTTTATGCCATTGAAGGCACCACTAATGTTCCTTTTAGCGGAATGCTACTCGCATTTTCATTTGGTGCCCTTGGTATTTCTTTTACAAACGGTGGCATGGGTGCCTATCCTCTTTTAATTGGAATCACCACGGCTTATTATCTTCAGAAGCAAGGTGTTGAAAACGCTGAGGCCATTGGAAACGCCCTTGGGATGGTCATCTGGGCCACACAAACTATATTTTTAATACTTTTAGGTCTCATATCACTCGTATTGATGCCGAGAAAATACAACACAGATGAAAAGCGCTAATGCCTC
>CAJQPH010000165.1 GCA_905480165.1 uncultured Flavobacteriales bacterium | reverse complement strand
TCTTTAGAAAGGTCTCCATTCTTAGCAAATTCCCCATCAGGTGATGCGTATCCGCGTACACTGATTGATTCAATTTCAATTTTTGAATTGTTTTGTGCGGAATCAATCCAGGTAACGAGCGTTTTAATGTCCTCGTCCTTGATTTCTTTTGATTTTACTAATGATTGTCCTTTGTCAAAGTTAATCACAGCTGAAACGCTTTTATTTACAACTCTAACCAATTCATCACTTTGATTTAGCATTCCAAAACTTTTTCTAACCATTAAAGGAGTAATGATTGTTGCGTCTGCAATTTTCTGTTCAGGAAGCTCAGCTTTTTCTTTATCTTTTTTAAATACTTTTCCTGTTAAAACAAGGTCAGCAGCTTCAAATGAAGGATCATATGCTAGAGACATCTCAAAAGTCGCAGTACCACCTGGTTTGTACTCAATAACCGTTCCGTTTCCAGTAATTTTTGAACCTTGAACTGTCCATACACCTAGGCTTGTAGATCCTAGTTTTGGAGTGATTTCTGCTTTCACGGTTTTCTTAATTCCTTTTTCTGGAATGTTAACAACCATTGAGAATTTAACACTGTCTCCATGCATTTCCAATGGTTCAGGAGTTACGGTGTAATCAAAATCTTTTACCAATGAACAACTCGAGAATATAAGACCTATTGTGAAAAGTCCTAAAATTGTTCTTAATGTATTCGCTTTCATAATTATATTGTTTTCAAAATTATGCGCAAAGTTAATAAGAATAAATGAAGAGTCAATTAAGTTAGGGTATCTTTTCATTTTTTATTTCAAGAGTTGTCCGCAACTTAAAAAAACTTGTGGGTCAAGGTATTCACCCATTTGGTTCATTGGGCTTAGGACAAAATCCCTCTTTTTGTATTTGGGGTGGGGGATTATTAAATCTTTTTTATCCAAAACCAGCTCATTGTAAAGAACAATATCAATATCAATAATTCGGTCTTCATATGAGGATATGGTTTTGATTCTTCCCATATCGACTTCTATTGACTTTATAACATTTAACATTTTTGAAGGGGCCAAGTTTGTGGATACTTCAATGCACATATTGATAAATTGATTATCCGATTCAAAATCTACAGGGTCGTTTTTATAATAATCAGAAATCGATGTTACTCGACCAATTTTTTCACCTATTAAAGACATACATTTTTTCAGGTTCTCTTCTTTGTTACCAAGATTACTTCCTAAAGCTAGAATAGCCTTTCCGTTTAGTCTTGTTGCCATTCAAAGGTGTTAATCATTTCAGTTAAATCAACTTTTAGATAGTTCAACACATGTCTCAAAGAATCATACTTTGGTACACAATTTAGAACAAGCTCTCCACGAACAAAGTTTTGTATTGAGTCAGTTAAATAAAATTGAAAATTGGTTGCAACATCTCCTTTAAGTTCGAATAAAGTGCCGTAAACCTTACTTTCATTATCGATGATTTGATCATATGCGATATCAGAGGCTTTCATTTTGTGAAAATCAACCTCTTGATTAGAAAAATTAATGAGACCTCCGATGGAATCAGGATGATCCACTTTTTTGTAAAAGAGATTAATGTTCCCATTGAACTCCTTACCTAAATAAATTTCTTGTTCACAATAATATTCATTGCAGTTAACTGAGGGTTTAAGTGTGCAATAATCAGAAATATTGAATTGAAAAGGAGCTACTCCTTTCTCGATGTGGTAAGAATGTTTAGGAAATTCCTGTTTTAGAAAAGTTGGAGGTTTTGGATTTGGAGCATCTTCTTCACAAGATGTAAAAACAGCCAGGCCTAAAAAAACAATAACGACTACACTAAAATATGTTTTATTCATGATTCGAAATCACTTTAAGGGTTTTAATTCTTCTTTTATCCGATGACTCGACGATGATTTTGATTTTTCCCACAACAATAAACTCATTATTCTTAAGTATGCGGCCAGCTTGTTCAATAACAAATCCACCAAGTGTTTCGGCTTCACCTTTTAATTTTTCGAAAAGGTCATTTTCTGTTTTAGAGGCCTTGTAAAAGTCCATTAATGATGTTCTTCCTTCGAAGATGAATGTGCGTTCATCCACTTTAGTATATACCAAGTCTTCCTCATCAAATTCATCGGTGATATCTCCTACAATCTCTTCTAAAATATCTTCTAAGGTAACAATGCCAGATGCACCTCCGTACTCATCAACAACGATTGATAAGTGCATTTTTAAGTTTTTAAAATCTTGAAGAAGGTCATTGATTTTCTTGTTTTCAGGAATAAAATATGGCTTTCGTAGCGTACTTTGCCAGTTGAATTTATCATCTTGATTTAAATAAGGAAGAAGATCTTTTATGTAAAGAATCCCAACAACTTGATCTGCAGTTTCTTTATACACAGGTATCCTAGAAAAACCTGAGTCAAGTACAAATTGTTTTATTTCACTAAATTTCATTTCGACATCAACTGCCGCTACTTCTACGCGTGCTTTCATGATTTGTGAAGCTTCTGTTTTACCGAACTTTACAATTCCTTCTAATATTTTATGATCGTCCTCCGCAGTTTCTTCTTTTGTAATGGCAACAGCCTGTTCTAAATCGGAAGAAGAAAGATTGACAGTCGCTTTTCCTTTTCCATTGAAAATTCTTGAGCTTTTTACTAAAAGGTTGGCTATCCAAAATATAAGTGGAAACTTATACAAAATACTTAATGGTCTAGCCATAATTCTCGATACTTTGGTAGCATTTTTAACTGCAAATATTTTGGGGATAACTTCTCCCCAGAGTAAGATTAAAAGTGTAATGCCAATAACTTCGACAAAAAACCTAAAATAGCTTTCATCTAATGGAAAAAAATGATTGATGATAAAGCTGGAAAGGATTACAATACCAACATTCAAAAAATTATTAGTAATAAGTATGGTTGCTAAGAGCTCTTTTGGCGTATTTAATAATTCTAAAATGAGTTTTGCTCTGGGGGATTTTTCTTGTTTTAGTTGGTCAATGTCTTGTGGTGACAAAGAAAAAAAAGCGGATTCAGCACCTGAAACAAGAGCAGACAGCATCAGTAAAACAGCGACAATACTTATGAACAAAATCACATTGCCATCCGGCTTTGCAATAAGCAAATTCATAATATTTGAAGAGGATGATGTGATTTCCATTTAAAAGGGTAGTGAATCATTAGGGTCACTATCTAAATTCTCAATTTTTGAATTTTCCGTTTGACTTTCAATTGTATACGGAGACTTTTGTTTGTCCTGTGCGTCTGGACGAGAAAGAATAGTCATTTCGTCACCTATGACTTCAACATTATATCTTGTGATTCCTTCTCGATCTTGCCACGATCTTTTCTTTAGTCGTCCTTCAATATATATTTTTGTTCCTTTTTTTAGAAATTTTTCGGCTACTTCAGCCAGTCCTCGCCATAAGACGATGTCGTGCCAATCTGTATTTTCGATTTTTTTACCTGACTGTTTATCGTTATATGATTCAGAGGTTGCAATTGAAAAGGAAGCAAGTGTAGCCCCATTATCGAGCTTTCTTATTTCGGGATCTCTACCAAGATTTCCAATTAGAATTACTTTATTCACGCTTCCGTTCATAGATTAAAGTTAAAAATTTCTAATTGTTAAAATGAGATTACTTAGAAGCTTTTCTTTTCCCCCTTGTTTTTTTGGGCTGATTTTCAATGATTTCCAAACATTCTTTAAGGTCTAATTCTTCAGCAACTTTCCCTTTTGGAATTTTATAATTCTTTTTACCCTTTTTAATGTAAGGGCCGTATTTTCCATTTAAAACGAGTAAATCTGGATCCTCAGGAAATGTCTTGATTTTATTAGCTTCGCTCTGCTTTACCTTTTCGACATGTAAAGCAACAGCATCCTCTAATGAAATCTCCATGGGGTCCATCTCTTTTGGAATAGATGAATAGATTCTTTCTACTTGAACATATGGTCCAAACCTTCCTATATTAACCTTGACTTCATTGCCTTCATATTCACCAAGTATTCTTGGAAGTTTAAAAAGTTCAAGTGCTTCTTCTAGAGTAATTGAGTTTATTGATTGTGAGTCCAAAAGTGAAGCGAATTTTGGTTTTTCTCCATCTTCTTTCTCATCTCCGACTTGTGCCATTGGACCAAATTTGCCAATCCGAACAATAACCTTTCTTCCATTATCTGGATGCTCTCCCAAATGTCTCTCCCCTGTAGCTCTTTCCGCGTTTTCAGTTGTATCCTCAACTCCTGTATGGAATGGCGTGTAAAACTCCGAGAGCATTTTTTTCCATTCTAAATTTCCTTTAGCGATATGATCAAATTGGTTCTCTATTGTGGCAGTGAATTGATAATCCATGATTTGCTCAAAATTATCTTGAAGAAAATGTGTAACCACAATTCCAATGTCAGTAGGCGACAGCTTGTTTTTTTCTCGACCTGTGATTTCAGTTTTGTCCTCGATCTCAATATTTTCATCAATTAAAATCAATTGTTTGTAGGATCTTTCAATGCCATCTTTCAATTTCTTTTCAACATATCCCCTCTTTTGAATAGTTGAAATTGTAGGGGCATAAGTTGATGGTCTTCCAATACCAAGTTCTTCAAGTTTTTTTACCAGAGATGCCTCAACGAATCTTGCTGGTGGTCTCGAAAATCGTTGGGTAGCTGTTATTTTGTTTACGTCTAAATTTTCCCCCTCCGTCACTGATGGAAGCAACCCTTGTGTATCATCATCATCATCATCATCATGGAGATTACTCGCAATGTAAACGGATAAAAACCCATCAAATACAATAACCTCACCTTTACAATTAAAATGCTCTTTCAGTCCATCTGCTCCAATTTTTATTGTAGTTCTTTCTAGTTTTGCATCGCTCATTTGGCTTGAAATAGCACGTTTCCAGATCAGCTCATACAAGCGAGATTCATCATGTTCCATTTCAACTTCCTTGACATCAAAGTTGGTTGGTCTGATGGCTTCGTGAGCTTCTTGTGCCCCACTCGATTTCGTTGTAAATTGTTTTGGGTTTGAATAATTATCACCATAATTATCAATAATACTTTTTTGTGCACTTTCTCTCGCAGATTGTGAAAGATTTACAGAATCTGTTCTCATGTAGGTTATGTGTCCTGCTTCATAAAGCCTTTGCGCTACAGACATCGTTCTTGATACAGAAAATCCTAACTTCAAACTGGCTTCTTGCTGTAAAGTAGAGGTAGTAAACGGCGCTGAAGGTTTTTTTGTCGCAGGTTTTTTATCAACAGAGATCACAATAAAGTTTTTGCCTATTGAATTATTTAAAAACGATTGGGTTTGTTCCAATGAATCAAATTGTGTGGACAAGTCACCTGCTATTTTTCCATTGGCTGATTTAAATGCTCCATTAACCTTAAAATAAGTTTTTGACTCATACTTCTGAATATCTTCCTCTCTTTCAACGATTAGTTTGACTGCAACGGATTGAACTCTACCTGCAGACAGACTCGGTCTGATTTTTCTCCATAGAACTGGTGAAAGTTCAAAACCAACAATTCGATCCAGTATACGCCGAGCTTGTTGAGCATCTACGAGTTTTTGATTTACAGTGCGATATTGGTTAATCGCTTTTAAAATCGCCGTTTTTGTTATCTCGTTAAAGGTTATCCTTCTTGTATCTTTTTTCTCAAGATTTAGCGTTTCTTTTAAGTGCCAAGAAATGGCTTCTCCTTCACGATCCTCATCCGTCGCGAGCCATACAACTTCTGCCGCTTTCGCAAGCTTTTTAAGCTCTGAGACGATTTGTTTCTTATCTGCGGAAACCTCGTAAACAGGGTCGAAACCATTTTCAATATCTACGGATAATCCTTTTTTTGCAAGGTCCCTGACGTGACCAAAGCTTGATTTAACGATGTAGTCCTTTCCTAAGTAATTCTCAATGGTTTTGGCTTTGGCGGGGGACTCAACAATGACTAAGTTTTTTGACATAATCGGTTTTTGATATGAGGCAAATGTATGTTTTCTTAACGTCAACTTTCAAATGTTTGTTTGAAATAATTTCTTTTTTTAAATATTAACCATAGGTTAAAAAGAAAACCAGGAGGTTAAAAAAAACATTATGACATTTTGTCAGACTTGATGTTTTTAGTAAATTTGTAGCCTAAATTTATTTTCATTCATGTTAAACGACGAAAAGGTTATTTTAGAGGAAAGGCAAGGAGAGGTTCATGAAAATGATACCTCAACCGATTTAGTTGGTTCAAAGAAATTATACATAGAGAGTTATGGTTGTCAAATGAATTTCTCTGACAGTGAGGTTGTTGCTTCAATAATGAATAAAAATGGTTATTCAACAACAAGAGATATTGACGAGGCAAATGTTGTTTTAATAAATACCTGTTCTATTCGAGACAATGCGGAAAAACGTGTTCGGAATAGATTGACTGAATTCAAAAAGAAAAAGAATGATAATCCGGATTTGGTTGTTGGAATATTGGGCTGTATGGCCGAAAGATTAAAAAAATCATTACTTGAGCAAGAACAACTTGTGGATTTGGTCGCAGGGCCAGATGCTTATCGTGACCTGCCAAATTTAATTGATGAGGTTGGAACAGGTCAAAGGGCCGTTAATGTTCTATTATCTCGAGACGAAACCTATGCAGACATATCACCTGTTAGATTAGACAAAGGCGGCGTTTCCGCATTTGTAACGATTATGCGTGGTTGTGATAATATGTGTTCATTTTGCGTAGTTCCTTTTACACGAGGAAGAGAACGATCAAGAGATCCAGAAACTATAGTAAAAGAATGCCAAGATCTTTTTTCGAACGGATATCGAGAAGTAACTCTACTTGGTCAGAATGTCGATAGTTATCGTTGGAATATTACAAATAAAGGTCAAATCAAAAACCCTGAAAAAGCGACTGTAAATTTTGCTGAGCTAATGGAACTGGTCGCAAAAGTGTCACCAGATTTAAGGGTGCGTTTTTCGACATCTCATCCTAAAGATATGACCGATGATGTCTTATATGCAATGGCAAAATATGAGAATCTATGTAATTATATTCATCTACCCGTTCAATCAGGTAATTCCGATGTTTTAAAACGAATGAATCGAGGTTATTCGAGAGAATGGTATATAAAAAGAATCGAGGCAATCCATGAAATCATACCTGACTGTGCGATTTCAACAGATGTCATATCTGGTTTTTGTGGAGAAACGGATTTAGAGCATTCGGATACACTGTCTTTAATGGATTTCGTGAAATACGACTTTGCATACATGTTTAAATATTCAGAGAGACCCAAAACGCTTGCAGAACGAAAGTTTGAAGATGATGTGCCAGAGGAAGTGAAGTCAAGCCGACTTTCTGAGATTATCGAAAAACAATTAAAATTTAGTCTTGAGTCCAATAAAAAACGCATTGGTTTAATTGAAAAGGTTCTGATTGAAGGCGTATCAAAACGATCCGATGAGCACATGTGTGGAAGAACAAGTAGAAACTCTATGGTCGTTTTTCCAAAAGGAAAAGGTCTGAAGGGGGAATACGTTCAGGTGAAAATAATTGATTGTACCTCAGCAACTCTCATGGGGGAGGAAATAAATCATTAATAAATGACCGTACAGCAAATAAAACAGAGATTTGGAATCATTGGCAATACACCTGCTTTAAACCGTGCGTTAGAAGTTTCTGCGCAGGTTGCTCCCACTGACATATCCGTTTTAGTAACAGGGCAAAGTGGCACAGGAAAAGAGATTATTCCTCAAGTAATTCATCAGCTGAGTTCAAGAAAACACGGTCAATACATTGCTGTAAATTGCGGAGCAATACCCGAGGGCACAATTGATTCTGAATTGTTTGGACATGAAAAGGGTGCATTTACAGGGGCGTCTGGAAGTCGTCTTGGTTACTTTGAGGTTGCGGATGGTGGAACTATTTTTTTGGATGAAGTTGCAGAGCTTCCTATGCAAACCCAAGTCAGATTATTACGTGTATTAGAAACAGGAGAATTTATGCGAGTAGGTGCTTCTAAAGTAATAAAAACCAATGTAAGGGTTGTTGCAGCAACAAATGAAAATATGATTGCAGCGATTTCGTCAGGTAAATTCCGAGAAGATTTGTATTACAGGTTAAATACTGTCCCAATTCAACTACCGGCATTAAAAAACAGAAAAGAAGACATTCATCTATTATTTAGAAAATTCGCAAATGATTTTGCAGATAAATATAGAATGCCCGCAATAAAGCTGAGTGATGATGCGGTTCAATTAATAGAGTCTTGCCCCTGGCCAGGTAACATTAGACAGCTTAAGAATTTAGTGGAACAGCTTTCTGTAATTGAAACCACAAGAGATATTGATGGGTTTACGCTGTCTAACTATATTCAGACAAAGAGCGAGAGCACGGATTTGGTTTTAAGAAAAAACAAGACGGATAATGATTTTAGTGAAAGAGAATTGATGTATAAGTTTTTATTCGATATGAAAAAAGATCTAACTGAACTAAAAAAACTTGTTGTCGACATTATATCTAAAGGAGGTAAAATCTCACTAACCGATGGTCAATCGGCGATTGTAAATAGGATGTACAGTGATGTTGAAGGAAATCCAATATCGACCCCAAGGTCATTGCCAGAGCCTGGAACAAATCTTGATATTGAAGACCGTGGTAATTTTGAAGTTCATCAAGAGGTTGAAGAATCTCTTTCTTTAGAGGATCGTGAAAAAGAGCTTATTAAAAAAGCATTGGATAAGCACCGAGGAAAAAGAAAATACGCGGCAAGTGAGTTGGGGATTTCTGAACGCACGCTTTACCGAAAAATTAAAGAATATAATCTCACGGAGAAATGAGGTTAAATTCAATATACCTTTTTTCCATACTATCATTATTATTGGTTTCATGTTGGCCATCGAGTGTCAGTTTTAAAGATTCCGGGTCAATGCCAGAGGAGTGGAAAACTTTCACTGTTGAGATGGTTGAGAACAATGCTCCAAATTGCCCGCTTAGTTATGGTCCAGTATTGACTGAAATTCTTAAAGACGGTATTCAGAATAACACAAGACTCACTCTCAATACAAATAAGGAAGGTGAAATTGTTTTGACAGGTTTAATTGCAGATTACAATGTTTCTCCCATTGCGATTCAGCAGAATGATAATGCTACGAAAAATAGACTAACCATTAGGGTCCAATTTGAA
This sequence comes from uncultured Flavobacteriales bacterium, assembly GCA_905480165.1. GTDB lineage: Bacteria > Bacteroidota > Bacteroidia > Flavobacteriales_D > Crocinitomicaceae > UBA952. The sequence continues at coordinate 19,582 of CAJQPH010000165.1, read as the reverse complement.
TTAATTATTAATTCTCCTGAACCTCAAAATGTTAAGTTTGTTTCAACAAGATTTGCTGATTTTGATTCAAATGTTAATTTAGCATCTGTAGAGAGTCAATTAATCGATGATATTAATAGTCAAATTTCACAAGATGTCATCAATAAGTTATTATCAAATTGGTAGAGTTAGACAAAAAAAATATTGAGCAAAAACTATTTTCTTCAGATTTCAAATTTGAAGACTCTTCAGTTTTTAAGGAATTAATGAATCTATATCCTTGGTGTTCGACTTTTACCGTTGTTTATTTAAAATCTCTTTCATTGACAAATGACATGAGGTTTCAAAAAGAATTGGAAGAATATGCAGTGCATCTCAACTCAAGAGAAATAATTTATGATTTAATAAGTGCTTCTGAGGTTAGTGAATTGCAAGAGCAGACCGATGAAGTTGAAAAGGTTTTAGCAGTTGATGTAAATAATGAAAAAGAAAACGAGATTTCTGATCCATCTTCTGAATCAGACGAGTCGACCTCATTACAACAGGATGATGAGCTTAATAGGCTTATTGTTTCGAATGTTATATCTGAAAACATTATTAATGAGATAGAAGATCACAGCAAAATTCAAGATCCTGTAAAAGAAATAATTGAAAAAAAAATAAAGAAAAAAAATCCTCAAACTCAAAATTCAACTAAATCTGATGGTGCTCCGAAGAGCTTTAATGATTGGCTGAGACAAGGTGATAAAAAAAATAGGGAAAGCGTTTCAAAGGAGTATTTGACTTTTGAGAAACCTAAAACTGACTTTTTCAAACCTCAAGCGTCGGCAAAGGAAAGTCTTACTAAAAAAAACCTCCCTGTAAGCGAAACATTGGCTAAAGTTTTTGAGAGTCAGGGGAATTATTCTATGGCAATATCAACATATGAGCAATTAATTTTGATTTTTCCCGAAAAAAAGATTTTCTTTGCAAACCAAATTGAACAAATTAATTCTAAAATTATATAAATGGACGCTATATTATCAATCATAGTTCTTCTAGCAAGTGTACTTCTTATTTTTGTGGTATATATTCAAAACCCTAAGGGAGGAGGTTTAAGCTCTGATTTTGGTTCTCCTGGACAATTGGGTGGCGTGAAAAAGACAAATGAGTTCATAGATAAATTGACTTGGTCATTGGCTGGGATTATTGTCGCAGCAAGTATCATCATTACGATGAGACAACCAAAAGCCTCAAAGAACACTGAGAAGGCAAACACTGAGGCTCCTGCAAAAAATCCACAATAAATTTAGTGTCAGTATGTCACTTTCTATGACATATAACTAATTAAAAAACCTTTATTTAGGTTAAAATGTCTTGTTTTATTACTTGGCATAACTTTCGTTGTACAACTCAAAAATAAATTTTAGATAAAAATGGCAGTTAAATTTAAACCATTAGCAGATAGAGTTCTCATTGAACCAGTTGCTGCTGAAGAAAAAACATCCAGTGGAATTATAATACCTGACACGGCAAAGGAAAAGCCATTAACAGGTAAGGTAATCGCTGTTGGACCTGGAAAAAAAGACGAATCAATGTCTGTTAAAAAAGGCGACACAGTTCTTTATGGTCAATATTCTGGAACAGAGATAAAAATAGAAAATGAAGATTATCTGATTATGAAAGAATCAGATATTTACGGTATTTGTTAATCAATTAGAAAAAAAATAAAATGGCAAAAGATATATTTTTTGATGTAGAAGCAAGAGAAAAATTGAAAAGAGGGGTTGATGCTCTTGCAGATGCAGTTAAAGTAACATTAGGTCCAAAAGGAAGAAATGTTGTAATCGGTAAGAAATTTGGCGCTCCACACATTACAAAAGATGGTGTGACGGTAGCCAAAGAAATTGAACTTGAAGACGAAGTTGAGAATATGGGTGCTCAAATGGTAAAAGAAGTAGCATCAAAAACAGCTGATATTGCTGGTGATGGTACAACCACAGCCACCGTTCTTGCTCAAGCAATTATTGGAGCAGGATTAAAGAATGTTGCTGCTGGAGCAAATCCAATGGATCTTAAAAGAGGAATCGATAAGGCGGTAAAAGAAGTGGTATCAAATCTCAAAAAACTTTCAAAAGAGGTAGGTTCTGATAATAGTAAAATTGAGCAGATTGCAACGATTTCTGCCAATAATGATGAAGCAATTGGTGCGCTCATCGCAAAGTCGATGAAAGATGTAGGCAACGACGGTGTCATTACTGTTGAAGAAGCCAAAGGCATTGAAACTGATGTAAAAACAGTTGAAGGTATGCAATTCGATAGAGGATACTTATCACCATACTTTGTAACGAATACTGAGAAGATGATTACGGAAATGGAAGATCCTATGATCTTAATCTGTGAAAAGAAAATTTCATCAATGAAAGAATTAATGCCAATTCTTGAACCAGTTGCTCAATCGAGCAAAGGATTGTTAATCATCGCAGAAGACGTTGATGGTGAAGCATTGGGAACATTGGTAGTTAATCGAATAAGAGGCTCACTAAAGGTAGCTGCTGTTAAAGCTCCTGGATTTGGTGACAGAAGAAAAGCCATGTTAGAAGACATCGCGATTCTTACCGGTGGCCAAGTAATTTCAGAAGAAAGAGGAATGACTCTGGAAAACACTACCATTGATATGCTTGGTACAGCAGAGAAAATAGAAATCGATAAGGACAACACCACCATTGTTAATGGTAAAGGTAAAAAAGCTGATATTAAAGCAAGAATTGGCCAAATTCGTGCGCAAATTGAAACAACCACATCGGATTACGACAAAGAAAAACTTCAGGAAAGATTGGCTAAGCTATCTGGAGGAGTTGCAGTATTATATGTTGGTGCTCCAACTGAGGTTGAGATGAAAGAGAAGAAGGATCGGGTAGAGGATGCATTGGCAGCAACGCGTGCAGCAGTTGAAGAAGGTATTGTTGCCGGAGGAGGTGTAGCTTTATTAAGAGCCATTGAATCATTGGATAAAATCAAGGGTTTGAATGATGACGAAGTAACAGGAATAGCAATTGTCAAAAGAGCAGCCGAAGAGCCTTTAAGACAAATCATTGCAAATGCTGGTGGAGAAGGAGCTGTAATTGTACAAGAAGTAAAGGCCGGAAAGAAAGATTTTGGATACAATGCCAGAACAGAGAAATTTGAGAATCTTTTCAAGGCGGGTGTAATCGACCCAACAAAGGTAACAAGGATTGCGGTTGAAAACGCAGCATCTATTGCGGCCATGTTATTGACAACCGAATGTGTTATTGCTGATCAGCCAGAAGAATCAGCTCCAGCTGCCATGCCCCCAATGGGAGGAGGCATGCCCGGGATGATGTAAATCATATTTACAAAATATATTATATTCTTAAAGCCATCATTTGATGGCTTTTTGTTTTTTTGATTAGTTTGGTATAAAATTTGGCTTGTTTCTGACAATGAAAAATTACCTTTTATTTACACTTGTACTTTTAGTTTCTACATCGTGTTTAGAAATATTGGATGATATATCATTCAATATTGATGGTTCAGGAACATTCAAGTATACAGTCAATTTGAGTTCAAGTCAGGTAAAACTTAATTCTATTTTGGCTTTGGATAGCATTGATGGTCAAAAGGTTCCGAGTAAAAAGGAAATTCAAGAAAAAATAGAGGTTTTTACTGGACTACTTTCCTCTCAAGAGGGAATATCGAATGTTCATATTGATACCAATTATCAACAGTTTATATTTAAAATACAATGTGATTTTGCTAACGTAATGAATCTGCAACGAGGATTTGAAGTTTCCCTCAAAGAAACATTGACACAATTAGAAAATGAAGAAATATCTTATAACTGGATTACTTGGAACGGTTCTGTAATGGTTAGAAAGGTGCCAGATCTAAATAAATGGTCCATTCCAACTATCAAAACAGAAGATTCTGAACTGTTGAAAAAAGGGAATTACACTTCAATAACACGGTTTGAGAATCGCGTGAATTCTTTTGAGAATACCGCCGCTAAATTATCTAAAAATGGACGAGCTGTTATGTTGAGAAAAAGTGCTTTTGAAGTGTTCAATGATCATGAGGTTATGGATAATATAATACATGTAGACAGTACAAGAAACTGATGATTTATTTGTACTTTCGATGAATAATACGGCAATATGTTCCAGTCAAAAATTTTCCTTTTAGCTTTTACTCTTTTACTCTGTTTTATTGGTTATACTCAACAAAGTGAAAACATTGTTCCTAAGGAAGCATCGACAGTTTTTAGTATCAATAACATCAATCTTCTTAAAAAGATTTCTCTTAATGAATTGGTAAAGTATGACTTCATGGAAGAGATACATCAAGAATTATTTGATGGATCAACAGAAGGTAAAACATTAAAAGATGCTGGAATGGATTTTGATCAAAGACTCAATATTTTTTATGGTAAAAATGATCAATTAGAGGTTTCTGGGTTTTCATTTGGTGTGAGTAATAAACTGGCTTTATTTGAAGTTTTTGACGATTTTGAAGCAGATGGACTTATCTCTTCTTCCGTAGAAAAATATTCTTCTTTTTTTAATACACTCATCATTGCAAACAATGCAGCTCTTTTAATTCGAGTTGAGCCTCGAGATCAATATGTAACTGATGTAACAGATTCAATATGGTATGCTAGAGGAAACGAAAACCCATTTGGAACTTCATTAGAGCTTGACTTATTGCAAGAACCTGAAGAATTTTATGAAGATGATATGCACAAGCTTTATAATAGTGATTTTGATTTAGAGAAAAATTATTGGGAAATAAGAGATAGTATTTTATATGATTTACAAGTGAAAAACTTGGAGGACGTCCTAACGGATCTTTTTCTAAATAAAAACAGTCTTTACTCTGAAGATCCAAGGTTTGCAAAGCAAGTTTCTCGGAGCTCTGAAGGTGTGTTTTATCTTGACAATTCAAGGAATATTACAAATGAGCAAGGCTTGTGGTATTTTCAAACCATGTATCCGATAATGAATGATGATTTAAAGGAGCTGTATAAGGAAAACATCATGTTGGGAGATCTCAGCATTGATTCTAATGAAATAAATTTCACGGTTAATGCAAATTATGGCCAGGAGTTGGGTTCTATTTATTCGGAAATGAATAACAATAAAATAAACAAGAAGTTTTTAAAATATATCCCTGATAATAGTCCTGCCTATGTTGTTTACAATATTGACTTAAAAAAAGCGTATGAGAAGGCCTATGATATTGTTTTGCCAATTTTAAAAAGTCAAAAGAATGTTGAAATGGTTATGAATATTATGGCCATTCAGCTTTTAGATCAATTGGTTGATAAAAAATCGTTTTTTGGAGCCTACAAAGGAGGGATGTTCGCTTCATTTAATGGAGTTGAAAAGGTAAAGGTTAACCAAGTTGAATATGTTTATGATGAAGAAAATTTTGATTATTCAGAAATTGAAATTGAATCAGATGAAGAAATACCTGTTTTCACAATCGGTTTTGCCTCACAAAGACCTGATCTTTTTGAAATGATTTTAGAAGACTTGTCAAGATTAAGTTCTCGCATCCAAAAAAAGGAGGGGTATTGGGTTGTTGAAGACGCCATTTTAGATGCTACACCTGTATATTTGATTTGCAATAAAAACACATTCATAATATCCAATAATCGAATGCTGGTCGAGTCTAATCTGGAGGGTTATGGGGCGAAGTCCTTGTCAGGTAAAAAAATAAAACGTCTAAAGAAGTCAGGCGTATTGTATGCGAGTGTAGATCTAGATGAAACATTTCAAAAAATACCTTTTGATTTTTTAGATGAAAGACAAAAAAACGTGATCGATAGGATGAAAGGAAAGTCAGGAAGAATTGAGCTTACATCAGGAAATTCTGAGTTAGATCACACCAAATATAAAATGACCTATTCCTTCGAGCAATGAGGTGATTCTGGTAAACAATTTTTGGATATAATTAACTCATTATACATATTTTCTAAATAAAAGTCAGCAGTGTATAAGAAGATATCTATTATTGTTCTTTTAGCTGTACTACTCATATTACTACTTTACATTCGGCCTTTTAGTGATTCAGATCATCCAAATTTTAAAATTGAGCTAATTCTTCCAGATGCGGATGTTGTTGGTACAATACAAGTTCTTGACTTGTTAAAAGAGACCTCAGAACTTTTGGTTTTTAACGATGTAAAGTCCCGTCAGTTCCTTACTTATGAGTTTATGCTATCTATGGCTAAAAAATACGGGATCGATCTTCAAAGCAAGGTGTACTTGTTTGCTAACGACAGAGGCGATTATGGCTTTGTTATTCCCCTTTTAAAATCAAGTAAATTAGAGAATGCATATGAACGTGTTGCCATGGATTTTGAAGTGACGGACACGATTTTTGGTAAAGATCAAGTGTTTAAGATTAATGATCAAGATTTGTTTTTTTTCAAAAGAAAACAATATGCCGTAATCTATAAAGGAAAATATTTTTCGGAAATACATGGTCAATTAGCCAATACATCTACCGAAGTAAGAAAATCATGGAAAACTTTATTATCAAATCCATATTTCAAGAATGAGCATCTTGTCATGTATGCGAAAAATGACAAACTAAATGATTTGGGTATTGGTCATGTTTTTTTAGCCCATGATAGTGATTCTACCGATTTCTATTTAAAAAGCCGAATAGTCATGAATGATTCTATACCCTTTCTGATTAATGAAAATGGCCATTCCATCGATTATTCTAGTAGCTCAGATAGGATGATAGATATACATCTGAATTTTCAAAATTTAAATGTAAACACCAAAGATTTAATAGCAGCTAAACTCAAGAATATTTCTAAAAAAATCAACTTTCCAATAAAAGATTTTATTGCTTTATGGGCTGGGGATTTATGTTTTGAGGAAGGTGGGTTTTATAAAGTATTTGAAAGATATGTTGAGACACAACTTGATGAAAACTTTGAAACTCAGGAAGTTGAGATAACAAAAGAAATAATTGTGCCTAGGTATAAATTAATGGTGTCTACAATTGGACCAGCAACCCCATTTATAAATAAATTATTAACCAAGGGAATTTTAACAAAGGAGGATGAAAAATATAGATTTCTTTTTTCACCGTTATTTAAAATGAAGATTTTTAAAAACTATTGTATGTTTTACACTAGCGAAAACATACCAAAAATCATACCGTCTGAGACAAACAAATTAAAATGGGAGTATAATGGGGTTTTATTTAATTTCGATATTGATAGCTCTGTAAAAAACACATTGTATGGAGGGGTAAAGATACCAGCTAAAGACCTTCTTGATGGTTATCCTCTTTAATTAAGCCGTTTTAGCTATTCTATTTAAGGTCTTGTGTATGTGCGAGACACTGCACTTAAACCTCAGTGAAAGCTCTTTTAAACTTGTTTTTTTCTCTAATCTCATTTTATAGATCTCATTTTTATCAATTTCGGTTAATGGATCTGGTCTACCCATTGTGGAATTACCACCCTTGGGGCCATATTTGAGACGTCGTTTGGTCCATAAGTCACTATTGTCCCTTTTACCCGTTGCGAAACCAATTTTAATAGATTCACTATAACTTGACCATTTGAGATTTTCTACTTTATTGTTCTGTAAATTTCCATCCAAGTGTATTACCACTTTGTTTTTTCGTGGTTTGGCATTTTTGATAAACATTGAAGCAACCAATTTATGTGGATATATTGTCTTTTTTTTACCTAAGTCATCAATTAAATCGGACATAAGAAAGCCGTTTCCAGGATGAATTCTTTGGGTCTTCTTTTTAGATGAAAAATGAACAACGCGTCCGTTTTTAAATTTTTTGGTTCTTTCTAGAGACTTAATATTTCCATAACTAGAAATTTCATAGTCTGAAAAACCTTTTATTTTTTTCCACAACTCCATGGTTTAGAAACAATAAACTAATTAAATAGTTCATTAGCTTAGGACAAATTCGAAATTTTCTGAATTTTGATGAAGTCCGTTGAGAATTTCATTTAATTCTTCAATATCATTTGAAATGACAAGTTTCATTTTGATATCCTTGAAATTCGAGATACCCTTAAAATAATTGGAATAATGACGTTTCATTTCTGCGACGCCTAGCTTTGTTCCTTTCCATTTGATGCTAGATGCTAAATGCTCTTGGACCGCTTCTATCTTTTCTTGAAAAGACGGACGTTTGTGATGCGTGTTGTATTTAATATAATGCTTTATTTCTCTAAAAATCCAAGGATTCCCAATACTTGCTCTACCAATCATGACACCATCAACCCCATATTTGTTTTTATATTCTACTGCTTTTTCTGGCGAGTCAATATCACCATTTCCAAAAACAGGAATATTTAATCTTGGGTTGTTCTTCACATCAGCAATCAATGACCAATCGGCACTGCCTTTGTACATTTGTTTTCTCGTTCGACCATGAATTGAAATGGCCTCAATACCCACATCTTGAAGACGTTCGGCTACATCAACAATATACTTTGTGTTTTCATCCCACCCGAGTCGTGTTTTTACGGTCACGGGTAATTTGGTCGTTTTCACGATTTCGGCAGTCATTTTGACCATCTTTGGAATGTCCTGAAGAATACCAGCGCCAGCACCTTTACAGGCTACTTTTTTTACGGGGCATCCATAGTTAATGTCAATGATGTCTGGGTTTGATTGTTCCGTGATTTCTGTAGCTCTTTTCATGCTTTCAATGTCAGAGCCAAAAATTTGGATACCTATAGGTCTTTCTTTTTCGTAGATGTCTAGTTTTTGACGACTCTTTAAGGCGTCCCTTATAAGGCCTTCTGAAGAAATGAACTCAGTATACATTAAATCTGCCCCGAAACGTTTACACAATTCTCGGAAAGGGGGATCACTAACATCTTCCATTGGAGCTAATAATAAGGGAAAATCTCCTAATTCTATATTTCGAATTTTAACCATAAATACTTTATTTCTGATTAATTGTTTTCAAATATGATTTGAGTTTCTGCTCATTTTCACCATTCAGTATCATCAACTTATCATCGGTGTCAATAATTATGTAATTATTTAGACCATCGATTATGGTTGTTTTGTTTGCATTTGTCCTTACGAGGCATTCGTTGCTATTGAAAAAGTGAATTTCTTTATTGTTTTTTGAGTTTTTATTTTCATCTTTTTCTAGAAGATCTTTTAAGCTTCCCCATGTACCCAAATCGCTCCAATCAAAAGTTGAAAGGACCACAGAGGTATTAGGATCTTTCTCCAATATGGCATAGTCAATGGATATGTCTTCACAATTAGAAAAGGCTCGATTCAAAAACTCATTTTCCATTTCAGTATTGTAGGACTCAAGATTTTTAAAAAAGATGTTGTAAAGCTCAGTTGAATGTTTTTTAAAGCTTTCGATTATGGTTACTGATTTCCAAACAAACATTCCTGAATTCCAATAAAAATTACCTTGTTCAATAAAGTTTATTGCGAGACTCAAATCTGGTTTTTCTCTAAATTGTTTCACCTTGGCAACGGAATTCATTGAGCCCTCTGATGCATCAAATTCGATATAACCATAACCCGTATCAGGTCTATTGGGCTTAATGCCAAAGGTTACCAGGTTTTTGGAGTGTTGAGCTTTTTCTATTCCTGTTTTTAAATCTTTAAAAAATTGTGTTTCATTGATGATGAGGTGGTCAGCAGGAGAAACCAGTAAAATAGCATTAGAATCCTTCTTGTGAATTTTGGCGGTTGCATATGCAAGACAAGGAGCTGTATTTTTTCTTTGTGGTTCGCACAATACTTGATCACTGTCAATTCCCAATTGTTCAACAACTTTACTTTTGTAGGCCATATTGGTCAACACATAAATGTTTTCTTCGGGTATCATTTGATTAAAACGATCAAAAGTCAATTGAATGAGACTTTTACCAGTTCCTAAAATATCTAAAAACTGTTTGGGGTTTTCTTCTGTTGACAAAGGCCAAAAACGGCTTCCGACACCACCGGCCATAATCAAACAATAGGTTGACGAATTGTTCATTTTTTCTTCTTTACTTCAGCTAAGGCATGTATTAAATACGATTTGCCTGAAACCATTTCTTTGCAAAGATACCGGGTTCTTCTCAATTTACCCTTTGTAAAGACTTTTTTATTAATGCTAAAGGTTTCGTGCTCCTCTAATTCTTCTAAAGTTTGGGTGGTTTTGGGTTGATCATATTTTTTTAATACTCGAGATAGATGTATGTCTGAACACGAAGATGCTTTTAAGTTTTTTACAGATTTGGTTAAAGTGTTTTTAATATCAGAAGGAAGAGATGAGACCATCAATACAGGTTCTAATAATCCCGAGAACTCTCTTTTCCACTCTTTGCCATGAGGATTTACATTGACTCCGTATTCCAGATATGTATTTAAATGAGCGAGTTCATGCAAGGTTGTAATGAGAAAAGCATATGGATTTAAATCACCATTAATCGTAATTTGAGATTTGCCATCTTTTTTTAATGAAGCCCGAAAGTCGCCTAACTTCGTACTTCGAGGGGCAACAATCTTGAATTTAACCTTTGAATCTGCAATGAGATCTGAAACATATACCACAAATTCAATGGGGAGATATTTTTTCAGAATATTTTGAAATGCGATAGATTGATTCATTTAGACATGAAAATTAATTAATCAAAACAAAATAGCATTAGGTTTACATTCAAAGTTTCTACTTTAAAATTATGTTTACTTTAGTATCGTGAAGTTAATGTATCATCTTGGGAGGTATTTTTTAATGTTAAAAACCCTCTTTTCAGTCCCATCGAAATGGACCATATTGTGGAGAAGAGTAATATCTGAGCTCGAAATCATTGGTATTAGCTCTTTATTTATAGTAGGTTTGATGTCACTCTTTATGGGAGGCGTAATCGCTTTAAATACGGCATATCAATTAACAACCCCATTATTACCGGACTACACGGTGGGTTATATTACTCAGCAAAGTACTTTTTTAGAATTTTCGCCAACCGTCATGTCATTGATTCTTGCGGGAAAGGTTGGTTCTAATATTGCTTCCGAAATTGGCACCATGAGAGTTACCGAGCAAATTGACGCGTTAGAAATCATGGGCGTTAATTCTCTAAATTATTTGGTTCTCCCTAAAATAATTGCAGCAATGTTATTTTTCCCTATTTTGATTATTTGCTCAATGGCCTTGAGTCTTATTGGAGGATGGTTGGCATTACAAGTTTCAGGATTGATCAATACAGAAGTATATGTAATGGGAATACGTTCTTTTTTCGATCCATTTCATATTACTTATGCACTTATTAAGGCTGTTTGCTTTGCATTTTTAATTGTTTCAGTGTCTTCTTACTATGGCTATTATGTGCGTGGAGGTTCATTAGACGTTGGTAAAGCTTCTACTCAGGCTATCGTTACGAGTAGTGTTGTCATATTAATGTCAAATTTTATACTTACCAAATTATTGCTCTTTTAATGATTGAGGTTCAAAATATCGACAAGTCTTTTGCTGACCTTCAGATTCTTCATGATATCACTACGATTTTTGAAAAAGGGAAAGTAAACCTAATAATAGGGCAATCAGGTCAGGGTAAGTCTGTTTTGGCAAAATGCATGGTCGGTTTACATGAGGTGGATTCAGGTCATGTAGTTTACGATGGCAAAGATTTCACTTCCATGAATCGCAATGAAAGGAGCTTAATTAGACAGCAAATTGGAATGCTTTTTCAAGGTTCAGCTCTTTTTGATTCAATGAATGTAGAGGAAAATGTAGGATTCCCCCTTACCATGTTTACCAATAAATCAAGTGCCGAAATTAAAAAAAGGGTAGATTTCTGTTTAGAAAGAGTCAATCTTTCTGGTAAAAATGCACTATTGCCATCAGAATGTAGTGGTGGTATGCAAAAAAGAATTGGAATTGCACGGGCCATTTCTATGAACCCGAAATATTTATTTTGTGATGAACCGAATTCAGGTTTAGATCCGAAAACCGCCATATTAATTGATGGATTAATACAGGACATAACCAAAGAATATAATATGACTACCGTGGTAATTACACACGATATGAACTCTGTAATCGAAATTGGTGAAAATGTTATTTTTATCTATGAAGGAAAAAAATGGTGGCAGGGTGATAAAAAGTCAATTATAACGACTGAAAACCCTGAAATTACTGACTTTGTGTATGCTTCTGAATTCATGAAAGAAATTCGTCAGAATATCCAAAACACAAGGACCTAAATTTTCTTTTCATTTGTCTTAAAAAAAATTATCTTTGCATCCGCTTTAAAAGAGTTTAAGGCCTGAAAGTTTTCTTTCAAATTGAAATAATTGCGGATGTGGTGAAATTGGTAGACACGCTAGACTTAGGATCTAGTGCTGAGAGGTGTGTGGGTTCGAGTCCCTCCATCCGCACCATTATGGGTCTCGTTCTACTGAACGAGACCTTTTTTATTGAATTAATATTAACATAATGAACGTAGTACAAGAAAAAGCGGATAAGCTAAATGCGATTTTAAAAGTTCAAATTCAAGCAGATGATTACCAATCAAAGGTTAAGTCGATACTTGAAGATTATCGAAAAAAGGCCAAAGTTCCTGGTTTTAGACCGGGTCACGTACCATTGGGTATGATTAAAAAACAATATGGAAAAAATGTTTTGGCCGAAGAACTCAATAAAATCTCTAATGATGGATTGTATAAGTATATACAAGACGAAAGTATCGAGATTTTAGGAAATCCAATCCCTTTACAAGACGATACATTTAAGGGGGATCTAGATAACCCAACAGACTTTGAGTTTTCATATGAAATAGGGATCTCTCCAAAATTTGATCTTCCGTTGAGTTCCAAAAAGAGTATGGATTATTTCATGGTTAAAGTTGATGCCAAGCTTATATCTAAACAAATTGAAGACTTACGTAAACGTTATGGTAAATTAGAATCTACTGAGGAAGTTGGCGAGACGGATATGGTAATGGGCTTGTTTAGAGAGCTAGGTTCCAACAGCGAGCCAAAGGAAGGTGGTGTAGAACATAATTCTACTATTTCAATGGAGTTTTTAACGGATAAAAAAGCCGTAAAATCGTTAAAAGGAAAAAAAGTTGACGATTACATCGTAATAGACCCGAGTACAGTTTCAAAAGACTCCAAAGACCTGGCATCAATGCTTGGCCTTAAAGAAGATGAGCTAGAAGGCTTATCAAAACAATTCAAATTCACCATTAATGATATCAAAAAGATGGAAATGGCTGAGCTTAACGAAGAGTTGTTTGCAAAGCTCTTTCCAGAAGGAGATGTTAAAACAGTTGATGATTTAAACAAAAAAGTCGAATCTGATTTAATGAATATGTTCAAAGAAGATTCCAATCGTTTATTTACTCAAACCATTTGTGATTTTTTAATGGATAAAACGAAAATCTCTATGCCAGAGGCCTTTTTGAAAAGGTGGATTAAGCTTTCTAATGAAAAGCCCATTGATGACGAAACTTTGGATAAAGAGTTTGATGGATATTTAAAATCAATGAAGTGGCAATTGATTCAAGGGAAAATATTTAAGGAGAATGATATTCAGATTTCGAACGAAGAAGTAATGGATTTCACCAAATCTCTATTGGTCTCGAATTATGCGCAATACGGAATGCCAGCACCAGAAGATAAGGAGCTTACAGAAACGGCAATGCGTCTTTTAAAAGATAAAGAACAGGTAAATGGTATTTATGATCGATTGACGGAAAAGAAGCTTTCAGAGTATTTTCAGATTAATGTTCCAATGAAAGAAAAACATTTGAGCTACGATGATTTTGTCAAAAAGGCATCTAAGAAGTAAGTTTAAATTCTTTTTCAGTTAATTCAAAACAAAGTTATTTCAACATTTGTTAGAATTATTGAAGACTAAATAATGAACCATCTTTGCTGTTAAAAGAGGTATTTCTATTATTTTTGCATTCAGTTTACAAGATAATTAATAACCTAAAAAAATAAATATGGCCCTAGTTGGTAAAACATTTCCGGATATGTCTGTTAAGGCAATTGATGAAATGGGAGATGCATTTCAAATCAATGTATTAAAGCAAGCAGTTGATAACAAAAAGAAAGTATGCCTTTTTTGGTATCCAAAAGATTTCACTTTTGTCTGTCCTACTGAAATTCATGCGTTTCAAGAAGCTTCAAAAGAGTTTGAAAAAAGAAATACCATATTAATTGGTGCTTCTTGTGATACAGCAGAAGTTCATTTTGCTTGGTTAAGTACTTCAAAGGACGATGGAGGTATTGAAGGTGTTAAATTTCCTTTGATTGCGGATTCAACAAGAGTATTGGCGATGGAGCTTGATATTTTAGATTTCAATTTATTTGATGAAGAGCCAGGTGATGGGGACAATGTACCTTATCGAGCTACTTATCTTCTAGATGAAGAAGGCTTTGTTTTTCATGAGGCAGTGAACTTTTTTCCTGTAGGAAGAAATGTACAAGAAGTTCTTCGTTTGATTGATGCGTATGCGCACAACCAAAAGCATGGTGAAGTTTGTCCTGCAAATTGGGAGGAAGGGAAAGACGCAATGGATGCCACAAGAGATGGCGTTGCCGACTACCTAAAAAAGCACTAAAATGTTTGTTGAAGCCAACGCTGATGATTTAAAATCACAAATCGAGGAGCATCATAAAGTGATGGTTCAGTATGGTGCGACTTGGTGTGGGAATTGTAAAATCACAAAGCCAAAGTTCAAGCGATTTGCACGTGAACATGAAGATATCTTGTTTGTGTATGTAGATGCAGAAAAATATCCTGAATCTAGAAAGTTAGCGAATGTTAGTAATCTACCTACTTTTGCAAGTTTTAGGGATGGGCAGCTTGTTGAGCAATCTCAAGGGAACAAAATAGAAACCATAGAACAGGTCTTAAATGCGGTTGCCAGTAATTAAGCATATAGTCTCTTTTATAGAGAATAACGATGAGGACTATGTCGTTGAGACAATGGAAACATTAGAGAACCTCATTGATTTGGAATCATTAAAGGATGAAGAGCTAGATGTGATTGGAGAGCTTCTGTCAAATATGTCAGGTGCCCTCGAGGTAAATCAGGCAATTAAAAACGGTGCTGAGAAAAAAGTAGCGTTAAACAACTTTATGAAGAGAGTTCAACGTTCGATAGATTAATTTCTTTATTTAATATTTTAAAAAGCCATGCACTTTGTGTATGGCTTTTTTATTTGTACCCTTAGATTCTTTTCGTTTTATTATAATTAAATTAGCAGTCAAAATATTACGAAGCATATGTCTGATTTACTCAACAAGCTAGAAGCAATTCATTTTCGATTTATTGAGGTGGGTAATCTAATTACAGATCCAGATATAATTGCGGACATGTCGCGGTATGTCAAATTAAATAAAGAATATAAAGACCTCGAGGTTTTAGATCAAACGTACAAGAAATACGATAATTTGATGTCTAATATTCAAAGCTCAAGATCTCTACTTGAAGAAGAATCAGACCCTGAAATGAGGGAGATGGCTAAAATGGAAATTGAAGAGCTCGAGTCTAAGCGTCCTGAGATGGAAGAGGAAATCAAGTTTATGCTTATTCCCAAAGATCCTGAAGATGATAAAAATGCAATTATCGAATTAAGAGCTGGAACAGGTGGTGACGAAGCATGTATATTTGTTGAAGATATATTTAGGATGTATTCTATGTTTTTCAAAGAGAAATCATGGAAACATGAAGTCATCAATTCTTCTGAAGGTACTGTAAAAGGATATAAGGAAATCTCTATGAGTGTCGAGGGTGAAGGAATTTATGGAATGCTAAAATTTGAATCAGGGGTACATAGAGTGCAGCGTGTACCTGAAACAGAATCTCAGGGCAGGGTGCATACTTCAGCCATTACAGTAGCGGTTTTGCCCGAGGCAGAGGATGTCGACTTTGAATTAAATATGACAGACGTAAGAAGGGATACGTATAGGGCCTCAGGGGCAGGAGGACAGCATGTGAATAAAACTGAATCTGCAATACGATTGACCCATATACCTACGGGTGTTGTAGTTGAGTGTCAAGATGGGCGGAGTCAGCATAAGAATTTAGAGAAAGCTACATCTGTTTTAAGATCAAGGTTGTATCAAGCGGAGCTAGATCGAGTAGAAAATGAAAGAGCCGAGCATCGCAAGACATTAGTTGCCTCAGGGGACCGATCTGCAAAGATTCGAACTTATAATTACCCACAAGGTAGAATAACAGATCATAGAATCAATAAAACCATGTATAACTTGAGTTCATTTATGAATGGAAATGTACAAGATATGATTGATGCTTTAAAAATGGCCGAAAATGCTGAAAAATTAAAAGGCGAGCAAGAATGAATAGAAAACAATTGGTTGAGCATATTTTTCAAAAAAAATCCTTTTTATGTGTTGGTTTGGACCCAGATCTCAATAAGATCCCGAAGCATCTGCTAGAGACCGAAGATCCTGTTTTTGAATTCAACAAAGCGATTATTGCTGCAACGAAAGATCATTGTGTTGCCTATAAACCAAATTTGGCATTCTACGAATGTCTCGGAGTTGATGGCTGGAAATCTTTTCAAAAAACGATTGATTATATTCCAAAGGATTGCTTTGTTATTGCTGATGCAAAACGTGGAGATATAGGAAATACCTCCTTATACTATGCAAAGACGTTCTTTGAAACTTATCCGTGTAATGCAATTACAATTGCTCCATATATGGGATCAGATAGTATAAAGCCTTTTTTAACTTATGAAAATAAATGGACGGTGGTATTGGCCATGACGTCAAATAAAGGTGCTCGAGATTTTCAGTTTTTAAAGGTCGATAACACTCCTATATATGAATCGGTAGTTTCGAAATGTATGGAGTGGGGCAGTGAAGAAAACACGATGTTTGTAGTTGGTGCAACGCGTTCTGAAGATATTTCAAAAATACGAAAACTAGCACCGAATCATTTTTTTTTAGTTCCTGGAGTAGGTGCTCAGGGAGGCTCTTTAGAGGAAGTGGTGAAGTA
Source organism: uncultured Flavobacteriales bacterium (assembly GCA_905480165.1). GTDB lineage: Bacteria > Bacteroidota > Bacteroidia > Flavobacteriales_D > Crocinitomicaceae > UBA952. The sequence continues at coordinate 2,610 of CAJQPH010000165.1, read as the reverse complement.
TGGCATAACAGATGAATGTGGACTTCTTGTTAATTCCTCACGCGGAATTATTTATGCAGATCAAAGCGAAAAATTTGCGATTGAGGCAAAAAAAGAAGCGTTAAAAATACAATCCGAAATGGCCATGTATTTAAAACGCTTGTAAAATGTTATAATAAGAAAATTTCTTATTTGGAAACTAAGTCTTGATTTTCAATCTCTACATTATCAATACTCCCATAGGCATCACAGCTCGCTGTTCTACCAGCTCCGCAAGAAATTAATATGGTGGTTAAAAATGCAAGTAAAAATACTAATGTTGCTCTCGATTTCATAGTGTAAATTTTTGTTGTTCGTATTAGTCTAACGGACTTAGCAGTCTTAAAGTTACAATTATATTTAAAAAAGATTGGAAATGGGAATTAAAAAATGGAATTTTATATGGAATTCCTTACTACGAACTAAGTGAAATTACACAGTTTAGTTTTTTATTTTCTCATTCTTCAGGGCCTAATGAATTTTGGGCATGCACAAAACACCTATACTATTCGCTATGAGAATGGACAGTCAGAAAAGAGATTGCCCAAGTATATTAAATTCGATACTCTAAAAATCAACAACAATATTCAGTCTGAGTTAAGGAGCTTACATATAAAATTAACAGAGCTGGGTTATTTTTTGAATGAGGTTGAATTGAATGATTCCAATAAATTGTGTTTGGTTCATCTTGGCAGTAAGTTTAATGACATAATTTTGACTGACTCAATAGATATTGATAACGGTATTTTTAATAAAGTAAAATACACCCAGCATTTAAGTCCAAGACGATTTGCTCAGTATTTAAAAAACAAGGCCAATAAATATCTCAATTCGGGTTACCCATTTGTAAATGTTCAGCTCATTAATAGCTCCATTAATGACAGACAGATCTCAGCCACTTTACAGGTTGTTAAAGGGAATTATAGTGTGCTGAAAGAAATACATATTAAAGGTGACTCAAGTATATCTAATAATACCATTCAAAGTATTATTGGGATGACAATAGGAGGGGTTTATAATGAATCTATAATTGCTCAAATTGATGAAAAAATAAGTCAAAACAACTTTATAAATACCATGAAATCTTCCGAAATCCTTTACACAAACGAAGGTCATGAGCTGTTTTTATATTTAAAATCTGACCGTGTTAGTTTTTTACGTGGAGCCGTTGGACTACAACCCGACCCGGTAAGTCAAAAAATGGCTTTGACAGGGGAGATAAATTTAAAATTAGAAAACACTTTGAAGAAAGGTGAATTGTTCAAGCTCAATTGGCGAAGTATAAAACCTCAAACACAACGATTAAATATCAATTTTAATTATCCTTTTCTTTTTCAGAGTCCATTTGGAATAGCTTCTAATTTTCTTTTGTATAAGCGGGATTCCACTTTTTTAGACCTTAATGCCGAATTTAATGTTTCTTATCGACTTGATAATGGGATTCTTTTCAGGGCACACTACCGGTACATTAATTCAAGTTTATTGAGTGGAGCGTCGAATAGTATCGAATTTGAATCACTAAGTTCATACCGAACGAACTCATATGGTCTTTCCATAGAGAAAAAAGAAATTGATAACATAATGAACCCATCCAAGGGAAGGGAGTTTGCGTCAAAAATATACTTAGGCCAGAGAAAACTTACTTCTGATTCGTTATCAAATACTACATTTTCAGGTCATCTGAATTATCGTGAATATATACCCTTATTTAAGAGGCATGTTATAGTATTTGCTGGAGTTTTCGATTTTTATTCAAGCCCGGTTATTTATCAAAACGAGTTGTTTAGATTTGGAGGCTTAAATACTTTAAGAGGTTTTAATGAAGAGGAACTTTTTGCTTCTGTAAAAGCTCAGGCGACAATTGAGTATAGATTCTTGTTGGATAAGAGCAGTAATGTGTTTGTTTTTTTTGATCAGTGTATGTATGAAAATAGTGCTTTAGATTATGTTAAAGACCAACCATTTGGATTTGGTGGAGGAATATCTTTTGGGTCCAAAATTGGTGTTTTCAATATTACTTATGCCTTAGGGAAAAAATTCTCCAACCCGATAGACTTTAGGTCTAGTAAAATACACTTCGGATATACTGCTTATTTTTAGGATTGATTTATATTTGCGTTGATGGTGAAAAATATACTTTATCTTTCTTATGATGGAATGACTGACCCTTTAGGTCAATCCCAGGTATTGCCTTATATCATTGGACTTACGAAAAAAGGATATCATTTTCATCTCATTAGTTTCGAGAAGCCAGATCGGTTCATTGCTCATAAGAAAGATATTCTTCAGATATGCGAGGAGAACAATATCACATGGGTTCCAATGCTCTATACTAAGAGACCTCCATTATTTTCTACCATGTGGGATGTTTGGAGAATGAAGAGAAAGGCCTTTGAATTGAATAAAGAATATTCATTTTCTATGGTACATTGTCGAAGCTATTTATCCGCTTTAATTGGTCTGTCAATGAAAAGAAGGTTCAAAACAGCTTTTTTATTCGATATGCGTGGTTTTTGGGCAGATGAGAGAGTAGACGGAAATATTTGGAATCTAAAAAATCCCATTTATAGATGGGTTTACCATTTTTTTAAA
>CAJQPH010000164.1 GCA_905480165.1 uncultured Flavobacteriales bacterium | reverse complement strand
TTTGTTTATCAGTTAAGTGATTATAGGCTTCATAATCCAGACTCCAAGTTATTTTTAGACCTTCTGGTTTAGCATGAGCTTTCAGATTTTTAAATGTCTCCTCGTTAATTCCAGTTGAATCGGATGATATAACATTTTCAGTTGAATCGTCCAAAACTAGAGTGTCGGTTGCTTCAATTGCTAATTCAGTTTCGGAATTAGGATTTGAATCTCCATCGGCTTGAGCCCAACTGAATGTCGCAGAAATAAGTAATAAGGAAATAAATAAAATATTTTTCATAATTCATTTTTTTTACAAAATTAATAGGTAATCTTTTCTACCATACATCAAAATGAATTATTAACATGGACTTAATGATTTGTTAACATTGTATCTGGCTAAAACACTGATAAATAGAAGGGTAAATATTTTAACTATTGATAGTTTAACACTTGTTTTTAGAATTACCGATTCTATATTAACAATGCGTTAAGAATACTTTAAGAGTTCTTTAAACTTGAAAAATTATAGTCTCCTTTGTCAAAAATTTAAATGAATTATTGATTATGAGAAAGATTTTAATTTTATGTTTTGTGTGCCTATCAGCACTTTCATACGCTCAGGACATTACGAACACACCATTTGGAAAAGGTATCATTAATCTTGCGTCTAAGGATTCATCATGGACGACAAAAGTGGCTTTTCGTTTTCAGACACGATATGATGGAGAGTATGATTTTTCTGAAAGCAACTTCTCTGATCGTGCTTATGTGCGAAGAGCTAGAATCAAAGGCCACGGATATGCCTTTAGCCCTAAAGTCCAGTATAAATTTGAATACGATGTGCACAATGGGCAAGTATTAGACGCTGTTATCAAATGGAACTTTGCAGGAAACTGGAATCTTTGGTTTGGTCAAACAAAATTGCCTGGAAATATTGAGAGAGTTTTTTCTTCTCAAAAACTACAACTCGTTGATCGTTCTCTACTCAATAAATATTTTACACTCGACCGTGATGCTGGATTTCAGTTGAGACACAATTTAAATCTAGGAAAAACATTTTTGATCCGTTCAAAGCTAGCCATTTCGCAAGGAGAAGGTCTCAATAGAAAATCATGGTCCACAGGAAATGGTTACACTGGAAGGATAGAGCTTCTTCCTTTTGGAAATTTCACGAAGAAAGGAGATTATTTTGCATCCGACCTTAAAAGAGAGGAAACGCCAAAACTGATGCTCAGTCTCACCTATGATTACAACGACAATGCTGTTCGTCAAGGGGGACAAATGGGTGATGATATATTGGGGTCTACAAGAGATTTACAGAGCATTCAAGCAGATGCGCATTTCAAGTATAAAGGCTTGTCTTTTTTCGGTGAATATGCCAACAGAGTAGCAACAGACGGTGGGCCAATAAATGAACTGAATGAAATTTACCATACGGGTTCTGCACTAAATCTTCAAACAGGTTACCTATTCAAAAATAATTGGGAATTAGCAGGGAGGTATACTCAAGTAAATTTCGAGGACGAAACTGGACTTGATAACTTCACACAATATACTGTTGGGTTTTCAAAATATATTGTCGGCCACAACTTGAAAATTCAAGGTGATTTCGGTATCACTCAAGAAGCAAACAATAATGATATTCTCTTTATCAGACTGCAAACAGAATTTAATTTTTAATTCAATATGTAATAAAAAGAGCCCCATTTGGGGCTTTTTTTATGACCCATTTTTTCTGAGGATTAAAATGTAAATATATATTGAACAAGTTTTGGCGTAATACTTGTATTATCATAAGGAAATCTTGTCTTTCCTTATGTTATGAAGTCACTTTTAAAATATAGAATCCTAAAATTTTCTTTCACATGTGTGGCTTCTATTGCTTTTTATCTCGGTTTACCTCAAGAGCAGCGAGAGACGCTGAGAACATATGTCAAGCAAGAGTTTTTTGAATTTTTTAATATTGATCAAGAAGTACCTACTCAGATTCCCCAAGATCGTTTTCTTCCAGACCTCAGTAAGGTAGATGAAGAAACAGCATATTATTTTAATCAAATTCTACGTTATTCTGAGAGTAGGCCAAATACAGAAGGGCCCATTTATAAATGGAATAAAGACATATACGTGCATCTTTATGGGAATTACAGCAGCCCAAATAAGAAAGAAGTAATGAAGGTGATTAAGGAACTAAACAGGCTTATCGCACCGCGGAGAATTCATCTTGTTAAAAATCCGAACAGGGCAAATTCTTTCATATATTTTGGGTCCATAAGCGAAAATAATAAGAATTCGAAGTCTGGTCTAAGGTTAAATGGGCAATATTATGGACACTTTAATATCCTTGCTCACAAACAAGAAATTCAGCGTGCATATATTTTTATTAATACGCATGATTCAAGTCGTAAACGACAAAAACATGTGATTCGAGAGGAAATAACGCAATCTTTGGGATTTCTAAATGATACCTATGATTATCCTGAAAGCATTTTTTACCAAGGGTACTCAGAGAGCAATACTTTTTCGGAGGTAGATAAAAGAATTATAAAGCTTCTTTATCAGTAGAAGTGATTAGATAATCCAGGACCCTCCTACGGATATAACATTGGCAAGATCAAGATAGGATTGATGGGTGTCTTCAGTTATGCCTCCGGTAGGGCAAAATTTAACATCTGGAAAAACCTGTCCATAGGTTTTTAAAGACTTGATTCCTCCAAATAGATGTGCAGGAAAAAACTTAAAAGTGTCCCAATTCAATTGTTTTCCTAGAATAATTTCACTTGGGGTTGCTATACCTGGAATAAATGCGATTTTACTATCTTCGAAATGAGGTGCCAATTGCTCATTTATACCAGGGCTTACCATAAAAGCTACTTCTAAATCCTTGGCTTTTTGAATCTGATCTGAGCTTACTACTGTGCCTATCCCTACATCAAAATTTGAAATGTTTAGTTTTTGCGCCAAGGCTATGCAGTCAAAGGCCATTTCCGTTCTTAGGGTGATTTCTATGCAATTGATGTTACTCTCAATAAGTTTGTCAATTGTCTTTTCAACATCATCGATACTAGTGAAATTAACTACAGGAATTACAGTATGTTTTGATAAAACCTGTCTAATGTTATTTTGGGTCATTTTCTTCTGCTATTATAGTAAAGTCATTATTTAGTGGGTCAATAGCTATGCTTAAATCATTTATCACTGATTGAAAGCTATTGCGATTACAAAAGTGCAATAAATTTTGATGTCTCTCTTGTAAATGCCCCTTAGGAAATAGGG
>CAJQPH010000163.1 GCA_905480165.1 uncultured Flavobacteriales bacterium | reverse complement strand
GTAGCATCTCCAATTCTGTCTTTCGGAGATCCAAACTCATGTACGATTACCCTTAAGTCAAATAAGTTTGGAGGGACAGCGTAACTCCATATGTCCGGTGCATTTTGGCCACTGGTTAAACGTCTTTCTGAAGTGAAATATCCAGATCGACCTCTGTCAGTAATTGCATAATCATTACTTGGAGAGTTAATTGGGTAACCCATATTCTTAGGCGCGCTCCACTCATTCACTTTATCTTTAACCGGATTAGAATAAAAAATATCTAAGCCTCCAATTCCTTTGTGACCATCGCTCGCAAAGAAAAACTTTCCTGATTTACCTATTGAAGGAAACAGCTCGTTACCAGCAGTATTATAATTAGGGCCCATGTTTTTTGGTTCAGTACTCCATTCTTTTGCTTTCTTATCGTAAGTAACATACCACAAGTCGCGACCACCAAAAGACTTATCTCCACCACTTGATTCCATATCTGATGCAAAAATCAACATCTTCCCATCTTGAGTCAAACAAGGATGACCAACAGAAATGCTTTCATCTGTTTTCAGATTCATCTTACGGACATTAGTGAATTCACCTTCTACAAGATCAACCACCCAAATATCACAACCCAACCTCATTCTCTCCTTAATTGGGCAACGTGTAAAATACATTGTTTTAAATTTCTTATCGAAACAAATCGTTCCTTCATTTTCAGAGGTATTCACAATTCCATTTTCATCAATGGAAGTAACGCCAGTGGGGTCTCCGTTCTTGTCAAACTCAGCAACAAAAATGTCCATGTATTTTTCACCAGTAATAGGATCTCTTCCCGAACCATAACTTTCCTCTCGACTAGAAGAAAAATACACCTTATAGCCTTTTTTATCCGCATAAGATGGTGACATATCATATTCCTTCCTGTTGATTTTGGTTTCACATTTCACCTGATAGTTAACCTCAGGCTCCATCATATCGTAAAACTTATATTCTTCACAAGCTTTTAAAGCGGTTTCTAATTCACTTGCTCTTGCTCCATTTGAAATCTTTTTGAATTCAGAATAACTTTTTTGGGCTTTCCCATAGTCCCCCATCATTCTCAGCATCTCTCCCTTCAAAAAATATACGTCAGGATTGATGTCAAAATACTTTAGTTCTATACAAACGTCATAATTTTCATTGGCTTCTTCATATCGCGAAATTAGTCTGTAGGCCTCTGCCAACTTAAATCGCACATTGCCTTTTTCTTTCAAAGACCCTTTTGTGCCAATTTTATCATAAGCATTCTTTAAAAGGTCAATGGCATCAAAATATTTACCTGATTCAAATGCAATATTTGCATCCCGAAGATATTTCGGAGCAGAAGTACCTTGGGCATATATATTCCCTCCGATGAAGAAGAAAATTAATAAATGGAATAGTTTATTCATTTGTTCAAGTCGTTAGACGTATAATTAAGGAAAACAAAAATAAAGAAAAAAAGTCATTTTATACAATATTCTCTAAATCGCTTAATTACAGACTCAAAAAAATCAGGAAGTTCCGAATCAAATGAGATTTTCTTGCCCGATAAAGGATGAACAAATCCTAAAGATTTTGCGTGTAACGCCTGACCCTGGAGTAAATTAAAATTATTCAAGATGAACTTTTGATATTTTGATGTCTTTATACCCTTTAAAATCTTATCTCCGCCATACTCGGGATCATTGAATAAGGGATGTCCTATAGATTTAAAATGTACTCTAATCTGATGTGTTCTACCGGTCTCCAATATGCACTGGACAAGGGTAACATAGCCAAACCTTTCAAGGATTTTATAGTGTGTTACAGCGTGTTTTCCTTCTTCATCGTCTTTGTAAACATCCATTACTTTTCTGTTTTTTTTAGACCTGCCAACCTTCCCTTCAATAGTGCCCCCCTCCTCAACATCTCCCCAGACCAAAGCAATGTATTTTCTTTCTGTTGTTTTATCAAAAAACTGTTTTGCGAGATTGGTCAATGCCATTTCCGTTTTTGCAATAACCAATAATCCTGTTGTGTTTTTATCAATTCGATGAACCAAACCGGGTCTGCCAGCAAAATCAGAAGGCAATTCCGGCAATTGATCAAAATGATAAATTAAGGCATTAACCAAGGTTCCTGAATGATTTCCGTGTCCCGGATGCACAACCATTCCCGCACTTTTATTCACCACAAGAAGAGAGTCATCCTCATGTATTATGTTTAACGGAATATTTTCAGGGATTAACTCAAACTCTCTCACTGGATATGGCAAAACCAAGGCTACAATATCACCTGGCTTTACCTTATAGTTTTGCTTAACTTTGGCGTCGTTTACTACTAAATTTCCATTTTTAGCTGCAACTTGAATTTTATTTCTAGAAAAGTTTGGAAGTCGATCACATAAAAACTTATCGATTCGAATAATCTCTTGCCCTGGATCCACAGTAAATTTATAATGTTCATATAAATCATCTTGACTGGGTTCGGTATTATTTTCTTCTTCTTCCATTTAAAACTTAATCACCTTAGCGAAATTCGATGACATTTCAGGAATACAAATGAAATAAATTCCCGGATTCAATTCCGTTAAATCAAAATGATTCGAAAACGTCTTTTTTAATAATCTTCCATAACCATCTAATAACAGCTTTTGACTCCCCACTAATGCCTTTGACACTTTAATGTTTATGATATTATTTGTAGGGTTTGGAAAAAGCTCAATGGGATCATGTTCTAAAGTAAGGTTTTCAATTCCCAATGACGCATCCATTCCTGTAGAAAAAATAGGCCTCATCATCGCACTACCCTCAAACGGAGATACCAACCAGTTTCCTCCACCATCTACGCTGTAAAAAATCTCACCACTATTGTCTATATTTCTATCAAATCCCAGATTAAGTCTTTCAGGCTCCAATTGTCTCCAACCAACAAAAAAGGAAGTTCCTATTGCTACTTTTTGAGTGTCGATAAAGAAGTAAGGTGTAAATACGTTTTCGCCATTTGCATAAATGGGAGATCGAGGAGAGAAGACGTCGTCTTCGTATAGCACACTACCCGGACTTCCATCGTCATCGTCCCAAACCGTCAATAAAAACAACTTGTCTGAAACATCATTAACTGATGGGACAAATGAAAAATCAATTCCAATTAAACTGTCTTCTTGGTATGCCTCAAAATGTATAGCCAATCTTGCTTGTGCGCCAGTCGGTCCAAATGCCGCCTCTGCTGTACCGTCATCATAACTGTAATAATTGTAAAATCCTTGAGTAAATCGAATCGAATCATTGGGCTGATAGTCAAGGGTTCCCGCATTCACGGTTGTTAAAACTTCAAACTCTTCAGATGCCCCAATTAAAGTTTTGTCAAACTCGTATCCACCACTTAAATCATTGTAGGAATTCGAATAAGAATACTGGAGGAAATTAAATTCTCCCTCTGCCAAAATGATTCCAGGAAGAACGAATGTCCCTTCAGATAAATCATTATAGAAAACTTCAATACTTCCATCGGTATAATTGTTGTCATCATAACCATTGTAAAGCAAAATATTTAACGAATCCGTCATTTTATTGTCGGTAGATGATTTATAATGATCCCATGGAACCGAGGTGTATTTGTCAATCAAAGTATTTATGGGGTAAACAAATGAGAAATCGCTGAACAAAGTGTCGGTATAATCCGCTGTTCTTAAAGAAACCATATTTAAATGGAAATGATCCAAAGAGCCCGATAAACCCCCATAGTTTTTAAATCGAAACTGAAAGGCATCCGAAAAATAATTTTCATTCAATACTGGTAGGTGAACCATTTTAAAAGGGCTTACGACATTACCCGAATCAGACCACATGTGCAACCATTGATTTTGACTCTGCGAATAAAATTCCAAAACAAGAGAATCCGATGATTCAGGTTCATCGCCAAGACCAGCAGGTTGATATAAAAATGAGATATACAGCGAGTCTGAAAGATTTGCACCACTTAAATCGATTGGTTTTGAAGTGAGATAATCTGCATAACCTGTAGTCGCTGTTCCAATGGCGTATGGGTAGCCATTGGCATCAAGCCCATCAAAAGTCATCACTCCTAAGGTTTGAGGATTTAATCCAAATCTGTAATTATGATAAACATGATTATCTACCCATAATTTTTCTGTATCAGACACTGACATAAAGAACTGTCTGACTGAATCTTGATAATATGGCGGGTCCTCAATCCAAATCGTATCAGGGGTATTATTCACCCCAATCGTATCATAAATA
>CAJQPH010000162.1 GCA_905480165.1 uncultured Flavobacteriales bacterium | reverse complement strand
ATGCCTCTGGAAAAGAGATATTTAGCTATATTCAATCAAAAAAGAAAATGATTATTGATTGTACGGATTATCCAAAAGGATCTTACATTGTATCGTTCCAGAATGGAGAACGTATAAGCAAGGTGAGCTTCGTAAGGATTTGAGCTATTTGTTAGAGTTAAACTAACAGGTAAGACTTTCTAATCAGTTCATAAACTAAACTATCGGAAACATCTTGATTCACATACACGGAATTCCAAAGTTTTTTATTCATGTGATATCCAGGACGTATTCCACGATATTGTTCCCTGAGCTCAACCGCCTTTAATGGGTCACATTTCATGTTAATGAATAGGAAATCTTCAGTATTAGCTAGTGCAAAAATCTTATCTTTTTTTTTGAATACAATGGTTTTTTGATCAAAAGGGAACGACTCTTCTGCGTATTCTAGTGAGTTGCAAAAGTCATAAAACTCAGAAAAATTCAAGCTTAGTGAATGGCTGGAGCGACGTCTTTATTCCCTAAATCGTAAAGCATTTTGGTGTGCTCTTTGAGGGCGCCCATAAAAGTGGCATAAGAATGATAAGGAACTTCAAACTCCTCAGCCGTCGACTTAACGATTTTGGACAACTTTCGGTAATGTATGTGACAAATATTCGGAAATAAGTGATGCTCCACTTGGTAATTTAAGCCTCCCACGTACCAGGAGAATAATCTCGATTCGTGTGCAAAATTTGCGGTATTGTACATTTGACTAACTGCCCAATCGGCTTCAATATCTCCAGACTTGTCTGGCATAGGATACGTTGAGGTAGGAACGACGTGCGCAGGTTGAAATACGATACCTAATATAAAACCGCAGAGGAATTGCATCAACAAATAACCACTCAAGGTAACATACCAAGAAGCCGGACTCAACCAAAAAGGAAGCGCAATAAAAATGGCTGCATAAACCACTTTATTAACGATAATATTCCTCAAGTGTTTTTTAAATGTAAGTCCTTGCGTTTTTAAAAGGTCTAATTTTTTGTAACGCATTGCTTGAGAATAGTCTTTATTGATAAACCAAGTAATGGTCATTAAACCATAAAAGAAATAGGCATAAAAATGTTGGAACCGGTGAATTTTATACCTTTTGGTGTGTGGCGAAAATCTTAATATAGCAGGGGGAGGGGCAATGTCTTCATCATAATTTGTGACATTGGTGTAGGTATGGTGAAGTACGTTATGCTGAATCCGCCAATTTGCAGGATTTCCAGCCAATATGATAAGAATTTTACCAATGAAACTATTTACAGCAGGATTTTTAGAATAAGCACCATGATTTGCGTCATGCATCACAGACAAACCACATCCCGCCATACCAATTCCCATCAACGCCCACAAGCCTATTACAGCCCATGATTCGATGTTTAAAGTAAGAATCAATACAAATGGAATAATATATAAAGAAACCATGCAAATGGTCTTAAAAACCATAGCTGAGTTGGCATGTCTTGAGATATTTTTTTCTTTAAAATAACCGTTTACACGCTGGCGTAAAACCTTGTAGAATTCAACGTTTTTGCCTTTTACATAATTCACTGAAGAAAAGCCTATATTGTCTGCCATAGTGCAAATGTAACCATTAGTACATGGAATTGTTCAGGAATTGAATTTAATTTTAAACGGTCTGAAGCTCAAATAGCTTCTTGTAGACTCCTTTTTGCTCAATAAGTTCGGGATGGCTTCCTCTTTCTACGATTTTCCCGTTGGCGAGGACCAATATCAAATCGGCGTTTTTAATGGTGCTTAACCTGTGCGCAATAATGATGCAGGTCCTTTTTTTCATAACCTTGTCTAGTGCTTGTTGTACCAACTTTTCTGATTCAAGATCCAGTGCTGATGTAGCCTCGTCAAGAATCAATATTTCAGGGTTTTTGTAGATGGCTCTAGCAATACTAATCCGTTGTTTTTGCCCCCCGGATAACTTATTACCTCGCTCACCAATGACCGTTGAATAATTATGCTCGAATTTTGAAATAAAGCCGTGTGCATTTGCTGTTTTTGCAGCCTCTACAACCTTTTCCATGTCAGGCTCTTCTTCGCCAAATGCAATATTCGCAGCAATGCTCGCATTGAAAAGAATGGCGTCTTGTGATACCAAGCTAATCAGGGACCTTAGCTTTTCAAGGTATAAAGAAGCAATATCTTTATTGTCTATTTCGATAGAGCCGCTTGAAACATTATAAAAGCGAGGAATGAGATTGATTAAGGTCGTTTTACCACTTCCCGACTCACCAACCAATGCTATATTTTGGCCTTTCTTGATCGTGAAATCAATTTGATCCAGTATCGCAGTGTCATTGTATTTAAATGACACATTCTTAAACCTAATTTCATCATTAAATCGATCAATTGAAATGGGAGATTTTATTTCTGTAACCACTTCATCCAGATCGAGAACCTCGTTGATTCGATCCTGGGATGCCCGAGACTTAATCATGTTGGAAATGTTTTTTGATATATTCTGAATAGGCCTAAGCAGTTGAGAAAAAACTATTACAAAGGTCAAGAAAACCTCTCCTGAAAAGGCATTGCTTGGGTCATCAAGGATCAACTTACCCCCAAACCAAACTAAACTAAGCATCACACAGGCTCCAATGGTTTCATTCAATAATGGAGATAAATCTTTTTTTCTAAACGTCCGGGTAATAAGGCGCTGGTGTTGCAAGTTGGTTCGTTTAAATCTATTTACTATAAAGGATACAGCATTAAAGGCCTTAATAATTCGTATTCCATCAATGCCTTCATCCATAGAGGAGTACAATCTACTGGTTTGTTCTTGGCTCTTTTTTGCTGTTCGTTTTAGACTTTTTCCAATTACAGAAATAACCAAGGCCGATATGGGCAAAAGAAAAAACGAAATAAGAGACAGTTGCGGACTCAAATAAATCAAGGTCGCCACATTGATAATAACCGCAAATGGTTCTCTAAATAATAGTTCTAACAAACATACAACTGCGATTTCTATTTCGTTGACATCACTGTTCATTCTTGCCATCAAATCTCCCTTTCTTTCATTTGAATAATAAGACAAAGGCAGGTTCATGGCTTTATGAAAAAGCGAATCTCTAACATCGCGAACAACGCCCATTCGAAGCTCTGACTGAAACCATACGGCTCCATATCTAAATAAATTCTTTAAAAAAAAGGCAATCATGACCGAGACACAGACAAAAAACAAGGCATCAAGAGGATTGTTTTTTACCATTGTTGACATGGTGAAGTTGTAATAATCTTTTGCGTAAACAAAAAGATCTGAAAACCCCCATTCAAAAGTCGGTTCTGCTGTGATTTCTATGTCATTGGGGTCTCTAAAAATCAATTGCAGAACAGGTATAAAGAGTACAAGGGAAAGCAAATTGAAAATGACAAACAAAAGGTTGCTTAAAACAACCATAATTGTCAAAAACTTATACTTCAGCGTGTAGTGTAATATTTCAAGGGAAGATTTAATCATTAGTGCAAAGATACATTTTTAGTTTTCGCACAATGGTATCATAGTATTCTTAAATTTGTAATATGGGATCAATACGTCAGGGTAAAATAGAATCAGTTATTCAAAGTGAGCTTGCCAGCTTTTTTCAGAAAAACAGCTCAATTTGTTTGGGGGCTATGGTGAGCGTAACAGTGGTGAGAGTTACAAGTGATTTGTCATTGGCGAGATGTTACTTAAGTATTTTTGGCGCAAAAGACAAAGCAGAAGTTTTTGAGAGTATAGAGCAAAATACCGGAAGAATTAGAGGAGATGTTGGACGAAAACTAAAAAACCTAAGAAAAATACCGGCACTTAAATTTTTCATTGACGATTCTCTTGATTATGCTTCTAAAATAGACCAGCTCCTAAAAAAATAGATATCAAAACATCATTTTATATCGCATTTAAGTATTTACGCTCGCAAAAAAAGCGAAATGTAATTACCATTATTACTCGAATTGCTATTATTGGAATTGCCGTAATTACTTGTGCCCTTGTGATATTACTTTCGGCCTTTAACGGTATGGAAAAGTTGATTGATCAAATTTACAGTGAATTTGATGCGTCAATTACGATCACACCAACGACAGGAAAAACCTTTTCTGAAACCGAAATTAACTGGAAAGAACTTTCTTCCATTAAAGACGTCAAAACGATTGCTAAAGGAAGAGAGGAGCTGATTGTGTTGGAGTATGGTCAACCCATTGAAGATCAAAAGGACTACCGAATTAAAAGAACAAATGCGAGGCTCTACGCTGTTGACGATGCGTTTTTGAATGTTACAGGATTGCCCAAACATCATAAAGGCGGAGCCCCTGTATTGCACGACCCACAAGGCCCAACGGGAATAATGGGAATAGGGTTAATTAATAAGCTTGAGGCATCAATAAATTCAGAATTCACGATTTTTCTACCGAAGAAAAACATATCAGTACGAGCAAAGCAACCATTTTTAAAAAAGAAAACACGAATATCGTCAGTACTCGTCTACCAAAATAAAATAGTAAACGAAGAAACATTTCTTTGGCCATTAAGTGATTTTAGAGAATTTGTTAAAGACACAAATAAGACAATTTCTCACATATATGTAAGAGCAGAACCTGGTGCGGACCTGATGGACCTAAAAAACAGTTTTCAACAAAAGCTGGGAGATTCATTTCAAGTCAAAACGTATCACGAAAAGAACGCGCTAATATTCAAAACAAGTAAATCTGAAAAGCTCATTTTAACCTTGATTTTAATCTTCGTCTTTATATTGGCTTGTTTTAACTTGGTGTCGTCGATTACGATGATTTACATCGAGAAAAAGAATAATTTTCTCGCCTTAAAGAGCTTAGGAATCACCCAAAAGGGTATTTTTCAAATTTTCTTTTTTCAAGGCATTATGATTTCTGCTTTAGGTGCCCTTTTAGGTGCATTATTGGGTTATCTTATATGTGCATTACAAATGAAATTTGAACCTATAAAAATCTCGGCGAATCAAGCTTATCCAATCGGATTTTCTTGGATAGATTTTTCCACGATTGTGGTTTCAGTAGGCATTTTAACAGTTCTATTTACGTTTATTACGGTTAAATTATTGACGAGGAACGATTAGAATGGTGCTTAAGCCATAATTTTTTAATGTTTTCAATCGCTTTTAATTAAAATAAATGGGTTATATTTGCACCCAAATTCAAACAGGTATAAATGTCTAGTTTAAAAGGAAAAATTGCTCAAGTTATCGGCCCAGTTGTTGATGTTGCCTTTGAAAAAGAGGTAGAGCTCCCAAAAATTTATGATGCCTTAGAGGCATTTAAGTCAGATGGAACAAGAGTTGTTCTTGAAGTTCAAGCACACGTTGGAGAAAACTCTGTTCGTGCAATATCAATGGATTCAACAGATGGATTTACACGTGGAATGGAGGTTGTTTCAACCGGAACTTCTATCAAGATGCCAACTGGTGAGAAAATTAAAGGAAGATTGTTTAATGTTGTTGGAGAAGCTATTGATGGAATCAATGAGGTGGAAAACAGCGACGGACTTCCAATCCACAGAGATGCACCGAAATTCGAAGATCTTTCTACTGCTACAGAAATATTATTCACAGGAATTAAGGTTATTGACTTGATTGAGCCATATGCGAAAGGTGGTAAAATCGGTTTGTTTGGAGGAGCAGGGGTTGGTAAAACGGTACTTATCCAAGAGTTAATTAACAATATTGCTAAGGGTCACGGTGGTCTTTCTGTATTTGCCGGAGTTGGTGAAAGAACAAGAGAAGGAAATGATTTGCTTAGAGAAATGCTTGAATCAGGCATTATTAAATATGGTGATGACTTCCTTCATTCTATGGAAGAAGGTGGATGGGACCTAAATAAAATTGACTTAGAGCAGATGAAAGAATCAAAAGCGACATTCGTTTTTGGTCAAATGAACGAGCCTCCAGGAGCAAGAGCAAGAGTAGCGCTTTCAGGTCTTACCATTGCCGAATACTTTAGAGATGGTGACGGAGAAGGTCAAGGGAAAGACATCCTTTTCTTCGTTGACAATATATTTAGATTTACCCAAGCAGGCTCAGAGGTTTCTGCGCTACTTGGAAGAATGCCTTCAGCGGTAGGTTACCAACCAACACTTGCTACAGAAATGGGAGCGATGCAGGAAAGAATTACTTCTACAAAAAGTGGTTCAATTACATCCGTACAAGCGGTATATGTGCCTGCGGATGACCTTACAGATCCAGCACCAGCGAACACGTTTGCTCACCTTGATGCAACAACGGTATTGTCAAGAAAAATTGCAGAGCTCGGTATTTATCCAGCAGTTGATCCTTTAGATTCAACATCAAGAATTTTGACTCCAGAAATAGTTGGAGACGAACATTATGATTGTGCTCAACGCGTTAAAGTAACTCTTCAACGTTACAAAGAACTGCAGGATATCATTGCCATCCTAGGTATGGATGAGCTTTCTGAAGAAGACAAAATGATTGTGCATCGTGCAAGAAGGGTTCAGAGATATTTATCTCAGCCATTCCATGTTGCTGAGCAATTTACTGGTCTTCCAGGAGTTTTAGTAGATATTCAAGAAACAATTACTGCATTTAATGATATCCTTGATGGGAAATACGACAAGTATCCAGAAGCAGCCTTTAACTTAAAAGGTGGTATTGAAGATGTTATTGAGGCAGGAGAAAAAATGCTTTCTGAGGCATAATCACTATGAAATTAGATATAATTACTCCGGAGTCAGGTATTTTTAGTGGAGAGGTAACATCTGTTTCTCTTCCAGGAAAAGATGGAATTTTTCAGGTGCTTAACAATCACGCCCCTATCATCTCTGCCTTGTCTGAAGGAATTCTTTCTATTGACTTAGAGAGCCCATTAAGTGAAGAACAAAAAAATGAGGCAATTGAAATCGAATCACCAGAAAAAATTTCTGTAAAGATTAAAGGTGGCGTTGCCGAATTGACAAACAATAAGCTGATCGTTTTAGCAGAATAAGGAATAATTATTGAGTAACGCTTGTTGCTCTACGGTTCTTATATGTTAAGACATGTTAAGCCTTTTAATTTAAGGTTTGACACAAGAATGTTTACTTATCTTCGTTAAGCTTTACAATGAGTGATTTAAGTCATATCGATCTGAATAATGTTCCAGAACATGTAGCCATCATTATGGATGGTAATGGTCGTTGGGCAAAAAGTCATGGAGAAGACCGCCTCTTTGGTCATTCCAAAGGCGTAGAAGCGGTACGTGAAACATTGAAAACCGCCACAGAGCTCAAGATAAAGTATCTCACGCTTTATGCTTTTTCTACCGAAAACTGGAACCGCCCTCAAAAAGAGGTTGAAGGTTTAATGAATTTACTGGTTCATTCATTGTCAAACGAAGTTGATGAAATGAATCAAAACGGAGTGAGACTTCAAGCCATAGGAAACATTAAAGGATTACCTGAAGACTGTCAGGACAGCTTGCAAAATGCGATTGAAAAAACAAAAGCCAATAAAGAGATTACTCTTGTTCTTGCATTAAATTATAGCTCTAAATGGGAGATTACGGAAATGGTTAAAACGATATCTAAGAAGTTAACCAAAAATGATATCACGGAAAATGATATCACGGATGAATTAATTTCCAAAAACCTTACCACTAGAGGCATTCCCGACCCAGAACTTTTGATTAGAACAAGTGGAGAACGAAGAGTAAGTAATTTTTTACTTTGGCAGATTGCCTATACAGAATTCGTGTTTTTAGACATCTTTTGGCCAGATTTTGGAAGAAAACAATTTGTTGGAGCCGTTTATGATTTTCAAAATCGAGAAAGAAGGTTTGGTATGGTATCAGAACAAATAAATATTATAGAATGAGAATATTAGGCGTATTTATTTTGTGCTTTATCTTTCCATTTACAGGCTCTGCACAAATAGGCGGATCATTGTCAGAACTGGACTTTTCCTATTTAAGCCCTAAAGAATATGAGCTTGGTCCGATAAAAATATATGGTGCCAACAACTATGACCATCAAGCGATTAAATTAATTGCAGGATTGCGACAAGGCCTACCTATTACACTTCCAAGTGAGCAAATCAATACTGCCATTAAAAACTTGTGGAACGAGGGATTGTTTTCTGATATATCGATCTACGCTGAAAAAGAGATTTCAGGCATTGTATATTTAATTATCGAATTAAAACCAAGACCAAAACTTTCAAGATTTAAGTTTACGGGTGTTTCAAAACGGGAAGCAGATAAAATCCGCGAAGAAATATCGCTTTTTTCGGGAAAAACGATAACTGAAAACCTAGTGTTTCAAACCAGAAATCAAATTAGAGGTTTCTTTCGAGAAAAGTCTTTTTACAATGTCAAAGTGGATATCGACAGAATTAAAGACACGGTAATTAATAACTCTGAGCTTTTTGTAATCGATGTAGAGAAAGGAGAGAAGGTTGGAATAAAAGAGATTAAAATCAATGGTGTCATTAGTGTTCCAATGTGGAAATTAAAGCTGGCAATGAAGGACACAAAACAGAAATCATTATTGAGAATCTTTAAAAGGTCAAAATTTACGCAATCAAGTTATGAGACAGATAAAGAAGCATTATTGGCTAAGTTTAATGCAGTCGGCTTGCGTGATGCAGAAATAGCATTCGACACCGTATATCAATTAGATGAAAAAAACCTAGTTATTGACCTTACAATTAATGAAGGAGGCAAGTATTATTTTGGAGATATTTCATGGACAGGAAATACCAAGTATCGTTCCTCTTACCTAGATACTATTCTCGGAATTAAAAGAGGTGATTTATACAACAAGTCTCTTTTGGAACAGCGGGTTTTTGGTAATGGAGACGGTCGAGATATTTCATCTTTGTATATGGATAGAGGCTATCTGTTTTTTCAAGTCATTCCAGTCGAAACCAATGTGACCGATAGACATATCAACTATCAAGTGAGAATGCTTGAGGGCAAAGAAGCACGTATTGGTAGCGTAACCATTAGAGGCAACACCAAAACAAATGATTATGTCATTCTGCGAGAGATAAGAACGAAACCGGGAGACCTGTTTAACAAAGCAGACATAATGAGAACCCAAAGAGAACTCGCTCAGTTGGGTTACTTCAACGAACAAGCCTTTCAGGTAAATCCTCTACCAAACCCTGCGAAGGGAACGGTTGACATTGAATATGTTGTAGAAGAAAAATCCTCGGATCAAATCGAATTGTCCGGAGGTTATGGTGGAGCAGGACCAACCACGAGCGGAAGAATTATTGGTACGTTGGGGCTGACATTTAATAATTTTTCAACAAAAAACTTCTTTAAAAAAGAGGCTTGGAGCCCATTACCTGGCGGAGATGGACAAAGACTTTCAATTAGAGCACAGTCAAATGGGCGTTTTTATCAAGGCTATAATTTCTCCTTTACGGAGCCTTGGTTAGGGGGTAAAAAACCGAATTCATTATCGTTTTGGATAAACAATACAGCATTGAGTTCGAATGGTTTGTTAAGAACCAATCCAGATTACAACGGTTTGTCAATAACAGGGACGGGGATTGGTCTTGGAAGAAGAAAAAAGTGGCCAGATGATTACTTCACTGCTTATTATGAATTGAGTTATCAATATTATGATGTGGTAAATGATTTCCGATTCCCTTTATTTACACAGGGATATGCAAATGATATCGCGTTCAAATACGTGCTTCAACGTAGCTCGGTTAGTGCACCAATTTACCCTCAAAGTGGCTCAAACTTTAAGTTTACTGCAAAAGCGACCTTACCATATTCATTGTTTACTGACATTGATTATTCTACCGCCTCAAATCAAGATCGATTCAAATACCTTGAGTATTATCGGTTCCGTTTTACGGGAGAATGGTATATTCCTCTTTCTCCAAATAAAAAATTAGTTCTAATGCCAAGAGTTGGATTTAGTTATATTGGAGCCTACAATAAAGAGAAGGGAGTAACGCCATTTGATCGCTATTCTATGGGAGGAAGTGGCCTGTCCGGTGTCAATCAGCTTGGAGGAAGAGAAATTATTGCTTTAAGAGGTTACGAAGATCAATATGTATCCTCAGCTGGAGGCGACCCGATTATTGCCAAATACACCCTAGAATTACGATACCCTATATCATTAAACCCATCAGCCACATTTTATGCGCTCACTTTCGTCGAGGCGGGAAATACGTATCCAACATTTGAAAATTTCAATCCGTTTAATGTAAAAAGATCTGCGGGTATTGGCATACGTGTATTTCTTCCGATGTTTGGAATGCTTGGTCTCGATTATGGGTTTGGTTTCGACAAACTTGACTCATGGGCAGATGGTTTTGGTAACGCAACAGATCAATCGATAGATCAAAGAGGTTTTTATCCCAAGCTCAGCTTTACCATAGGAATGAATTTAGGGGAGCTTTAATCCCCTTGGTTTTAGCCTTGATTTTATTTTGAAATAGGTTCTTTTTTTCATACTTTTCGTATCCAAATATATCTACAACAATGAAACTAAATTCACTATTAGTATTGATCCTGGCGTCACTAAGTAGCGCTTCTTGGTCTCAACAGTATATAATTTCATCAACTTATATGAATACGACACCTCAAGTCACGCTTGCGAGTGTTGCAAATTTACCACTTGAATACGATGTAGAAACATACAAGATTATTTATAATACCATTGATGCACTAGGAAACCCTACCATTGCTTCAGGCGCTTTTTGCTTTCCGATTTCGGAAGGCTGTTCAAACTTTCCTATAGCAGTATACGAGCACGGGACCAGTCTGAGAAAAGTAGACGTTCCTTCCTACGATGTTCAGGAAACCTATATAGGAAAGATTTTTTCGGCAGGAGGATATAACGTAGTTATGCCTGACTATTTAGGAATGGGAGAAAGCCCAGGCCTTCATCCATATTGTCACGGAGCATCTGAGGCAACGGCAACCGTCGACATGATCCGCGCTGTTCGTGAGGCACAAATGTTGGATATGATCCCCGGTATGACAGCAGACAATGGGGAAATGTTTCTAACGGGATATTCTCAAGGAGGACATGCTGCAATGGCAACACATAAATATGTTGAGGAAAACAACCTTCTTAGTGAATTCAATATTTTAGCCTCGGCACCTTGTTCTGGGCCTTATGAAATTACAGGAGCAATGGCTGATACCATTTTGGCAGCTTCATATTCGAATCCAGGTTATATTGTTTATTTAATGGCATCATATCAGTCGGTTTACGGAAATTTGTACAATACCTATTCTGATATTTTGCGTTCTCCCTATGATCAAATTGTAGAGCCGTATTTTAATGGTAACAATACCACTTTGGGAATGGGAAGTCTCAACGATCAGCTTCCTACTATTATACAAGAACTCGTTGTGGATTCGGTGGTTCAGAATTTCTTGAATTCCGCTTCTGATTTTTCTCACCCATTATGGCAAGCCATGTCAGACAATGACAATCATGATTGGGTTCCAACTCGACCTGTTCGAATGTATTATTGTACGGGCGATGAGCAGGTTTCATTTCAAAATGCCATCGCAGCTGAAGCGACTATGCAGGCCAATGGAGCCGAAAATGTAGAAGCCATATATATGGGTGACGGGATGCACAATGAGTGTATTTTACCTTCTTTGTCTGATGTATATTATTGGTTCGACACGTTACGAACACCATGTAACACAAATGGTTTAGAGGTCATTAAGCTGGACGGTGTAGAAATGTTTCCCAACCCTGTTATTGACGAATTAGAGATTAAAATAGTGAGCCCAGGCAAAAATCAAATCATCATTTCAGATGGCTTTGGTAAGCAAGTTGAGCACATTCAAAATGTTCAAAACAGCATCAAAATCTCAATGTCAGCTTATGATTCGGGATGTTATTTTATAGAGGTTCGAATGAAAGATAGATCAGTGGTTCAAAAAATCATTAAAGATTAGCTCCCCTAACCTGCTAGAAAATCAAAATTAACGTTCACTGCTTTTTGATCTTGGATTCCAAAAGAATATTCATACGAGCTTTCTGGACACCAATCGAGATCTTCTTACGCTTCCTCATACACAGATAAGATAAATACGTCTTTATTTTCATCATAAGAGATAGAGATTTCATCTAGGCAATTGCATTTAAAAGATTCAAATAAAATCTCTGCTCCATAAGAGTTTCCTTTTTTTAGTTCCTCTGGATCAGCTACTTTTAAAAAGTCTATAAGCTGTTGTTGACTAAAACCCACAGCATCTTCAGAAGAAGTTTGAAGTTTCCCGTAAAGGTCTTCAACGAATCTAGAATCAAAAATAATTTTTTCTGGCTTTACCTCCTTTGAAATAACTGCCGGTTCATTTGTTTCACATGAAGAAACGATTACACCAAAACAAAAAAAGAAAACTATAGATTTTATAAAATTCATAGTCAAAGTTAATCAATATCTCACATCAGTGATTTCCTCGAAAACACTCTAGCGTGTTTTAGGAATTTTTAGAGCCTAAGATAGGCCATTAGATCTATTCATTTATTCCTCAAACGTTTCGACGAGCTCGCCCATTTTTCCATCTTGAAAGTCAGATACCGCTTGCTGTAATTCTTCATTGTTATTCATTACAAATGGCCCATAAGAAACCACAGGTTCACCAATAGGCTCTCCAGACAAAATAATAAATTGCGAAGCTTCTGATATATTTATGTTTAGCAAATCACCATCATTTTTGTACCAAATCATCGTTTTGGGTGGGACCTTTTCATCGTCAACTGATAAACTGCCTTTTAAAAGATATAATAGGGTATTATAATGTTTTGGCAATGGCAATTCAATTGAACAAGCCGAAGTGGCGTCAATTCGAAGTAATGTCTGTGGACTGTATGTTTTTGCCGGACCAAGAACCCCCATAAAACTTCCCGCAACAACGCCAATGCATGTGTTTTCTAATTTTATTTTAGGCGTTTGTTCTGCAGAAAGTGGCAGGTAATAAGGGGCTTCCATTTTATACTTTGCCGGAGTATTCACCCAGAATTGTATAAATTCTTGCTCTCCGCCATTAAGGACAAGGTCTATACCAGGTCTCTCACTATGAATTATTCCATTTCCAGCATGCATCCATTGGGTTCCACCATCTGATACCACCATGTTATTTCCAATAGAATCTTGATGTCTAACGCTCCCTTTAAAGATAAAAGTAACTGGGGAAAATCCTCTATGGGGATGTGGGCCAACACCGAGTTCTTTTTGATTTCCACCAATTTTAATAGGCTTGTCCCAATGGTGAATGAGTAAAAATGGGTCAATGTGATCAACTGATCTGAACGGAAGCGGTTGGTCCAATAAGTGCCCTCCCATATTTATTCTTTGGGCTGGAATGATTTGTTTTACGGTACGTGTAGACATATTTCTT
>CAJQPH010000161.1 GCA_905480165.1 uncultured Flavobacteriales bacterium | reverse complement strand
TGGCGGTGCTGCTGGAGGGTTAGCAGGTTATTTTAGAAAAGTAGGCCAAAAGTCTAGGGAAGTTTTAGAACCAGAAGTAGATTCTCCAGAAGAAATGGCAATTGTTACGTTGGAGCGTGTTGCTGAAGACATTGAGGCTATTAAAGAAAGCACAATCTATAGTGATATGGCCAATGATTACGGTCAAATCATACGTTCATATGATAGATATGTTGATGACATTACGCCCCCACTTAACGAGTCCAAAGATAAACTGTTAGCAAAGACTCAAAAAGAAATAAATGAAATAGAAAAACAGCCAAAACTAGGCAGAAAGATTGCTGAATACGGTGGGTTAAACCAAGAAACATGGTTCAAAGAATCTGGCCTTAATAAAAAAGAATTTGGAAGTTTAAAGGGTGGCTATGGTAAGCCGTTTTGGAGAAGTGGGAATGCTGGATTAACACCGGATCAACTAGCAGAAAGACTTGTTGAGGACGGTTATATCTCGGGCTATGACCAAGGAGAGGCTATAGCATTTGTTGATGACTTGTTGCGTATGGGCGACAGGATTGCTGATCCAGATGCAGAGATAAGGTTGTTAGAGTTAAATGAAAGTTTTGAAAGCCTAAGCAGAACGTCAGACGAAGATATAGCTAACTTTTATGAGCAAGCAGTTGTCAGGGATATGGAGGACGATCTCCAGATATTGCAAGAATACGAATCTAAGATGGCTAGATTTAATGAGCCTTCTAGGGCGATGGAAAATTACTTCGATCCAGAGCCTCAAAAACCTGCTGCTGCTACTGTCACAGAAAGAGAGCGAGACATACTGGAACGTAACGGTTTGGCAGAGGATTACGATGCTGCTGTTCAAGCATTTAGAAATATAGACGATCCACAACTATTTGTAGACGGTGAATTTATCAACGCTAATGATGTCATGAAACAACTTGATGACGAGATCGAAGGTATAAATAGCGTACTGGAGTGTACTCTTGGCTAGTTTTAAAGAATGTATCGACATTGCAATCAAGGATAAAAGAATATCCGCAGATGTCGCTCGTCAGATATTAGCAGCAGATGACCAGAACGCTGCTATTGATGATGTGCTAGGCAATCTATCACGCCAACGTCGAGAGGCATCTATTCAAGCTGTACGGATACATGAAGCCTACAACAAGATGGAATCTCATTCTAAGGGACTCTATGACGGTCTAGTGTCTTTAATGACTAAAGATCCTACTGGAGAAGCTGGCTATAAAAATGTTGAGTTTTTAGGCAAGTATTACGAGGGCAAGTATCACGCAATGTTTGCCGAGGCAATGTCTAACTTTAAAACTAGGATGCTTGGATTTAGTCAAGATGAAGTAGGTTTAAATAAGTTAGTCAAGGCTATATATGGCGAGACTATAGACGACCCTAAGATCCAAAGGTTTGCTGAAGAATGGTTAGAAGTCACTGATGTAATGCGATCAGACTTTAACGCTCGTGGTGGATCTATCTCCAAGAATGAACGATGGTTTATGCCTCAACACCACGATGCCAGGGCTATTGAGAAGATGGGTTTAGAGGAGTGGAAGACATACATTCGACCATTGCTTGATACTAATTTTATGTTTGATGACGCCGGCCAACCATTAACCAGGCAAGGACAGCTATTCGACCAAGTAGATGAAGCACTAGACAGTGTGTACGAAACAATCACTACGCATGGTCTAAACAAACTCAAAGAACTAACGGTTCCACGATTAGGAAAGAAGTTATCTAGGAAGGGTAGCGAGCGAAGATTCTTATACTTTAAAGATGCTGATTCATGGATAGCCTACCAGAATAAGTTTGGTCGCGGAGACGTATTCACCACGTTAACAGACCACATTAATTCTATGGCTAATGACATATCTTTAATGGAAGTATTCGGGCCTAATCCTGAGACTACATTTAAGGCATTAAAGGCTAAGGCTGAGGGCCAGAAAGCATTAACCAATAGGCAGAAGTATTTTGCTGAGAGCATCTACAATGTTGTTTCTGGCAAGGTCAACCAGGGAGAATTAACTGGTGTGTCTGACTTTATGCAGACTACTAGGAATTTGTTGACAGCTGCATTTTTAGGCAAGGCATTTCTATCTGCTATTTCCGATACTGGATTTGAGGCTATTACAGCAAACTACAATAAGATTCCAGCAATCAAAGTATTTAGCAGAAAACTTAGTCTATTAAATCCTGCTAATGAAGCGGATAGAATCTTTGCTACCAAGATAGGTTTGATATCAGAAAATGCAATGAGAGCATCTGCTGGTAATAGGTACTCTGATATTTACGGTACTGGCATGAGCACTAAGATTGCTGAAGGCGTAATGCGAGCATCATTATTGCAGCCTTGGACAGAGATGGGACGCAAAGCATTTGGCATGGAATTCTCATCGATGCTTGCTGAAAATTTTGGCAAGACGATTGATGAATTAGATGTTGAGGTAAAACGCGCATTTGATACTTATGGCATTAATGAAGAAGACTGGAATCTGTTTAGGTCAAGCAAACCGTTAGATTACAAAGGTGCTAAATTTGCAGATATGCTAGAGCCTGGTGGCATTAAATTTCATCAGATGATTATGTCTGAAACAGATTATGCCGTACCAATGCCAGATGCTAGGGTCAAGGCAATGACTACAGGTGGTCTTGGCAGGGGTAAAATTGAAGGACAAGCATGGCGATCTGTCATGATGTTAAAGTCTTTTCCTCTAACAATTGCTACGACGCATTTGTACAGAGCTGCATTTCAAGCATCCAACGGTCAAAAACTGCAATATGCTGGGTTATTGTTAGCAACTACTACGGTATTGGGTGGCGTTGCTTTAACTGCTAAAGACGTTGCTGCTGGTA
>CAJQPH010000160.1 GCA_905480165.1 uncultured Flavobacteriales bacterium | reverse complement strand
CATCTAGCCATTTTCCGTATACATCAGTCCATCCAGAAGATATGCCTTGTTCCACAATAGAACAATTGTAGTTTCCTCCTCCTAAATTCCAATTTGAAAAATTTGAGTTAGCCATTACGTTTCCACCGTTATACACCGTGTTATCATCTCTACAATGACCATAATATGTGCTCCCTGTACTGCTACCGCATTGTCCGTAATCCATTAAACAAAAGCCTATTTTGGCACCATCTCCTACAATAGGCCAGTTTAACGGATGGGGATCTGATGTTTGAATTCTCAATGTCATCACTGCCCAATCATCTACATGGTTGTGTCCATGACTTTCATGGTAGGTCATGCTTCCAGTCCATGTGTCTTGATAAGACATAGTGTTTCCGTCTTTTATATATATTCTTTGGAGTAACATTTGTTTTGGATTGTCAACACCATTTGGACAAGTAAATGTTCCACTTGAAGAAACTCCATAGATTGTATCATTTCCGCAGATAAAGGCACGATTACCATTGGAATCCTGACCTCTAACGGTAAATGACCCATGTCCTATATTGGGTGTAGATCCAGTAACACGAAGTCGGCCATCATCTGGACCTTGATTATTATAATTTTGTCCAGCGCCGGTTTGCGGGTATTCAGTCCATCCATTATCTGATATTCCTTTCCAAGATGCGGTAATATCGGGTAAAAGCAAGCAATTATTAGTTCCGTCTACGCATTCACACGAGGTGGCATTAGTTGTTGTGCATTGAGAAAACACAAGGCCATTAAAGAATAGTATTACAAAAAGTGTAAGTATAAATTTCATAGTAATTAGGTTTGTTCTTAAAAATACAAAATCCAAAACAGTCTTCATAATTTTTTAGTAATAGATACTATGGTGCAGATTGAAATTAATTTAATTTTGAAGTCATGAAGGGAACAAAAATCTACAGCATTTTAAAATTGAAGTGCCCTCAATGTCACGAGGGTGACTTTTTTGAATCTCATCTATATGATTTAAAAAAGCTAGGACATGTTTTAGAGGAGTGTTCTAATTGTAAAGCCAGTTATGTTCCTGAGCCAGGTTTTTATTTTGGTGCAATGTACGTCTCTTACGGACTTGGTGTAGCATTATTTGTTTCCATATGGGCAAGTGCCAATTGGTTTTTTGAAGAGGTTTCGGTTGGTTTACAGATTACATTGGTTATCGGATCGATATTTCTCTTCGGTCCATTTATTTATGCATTATCTAAAATAATTTGGGCAAATATGTTTATTCATTACAAAGAAAATGATGCTAAATGATTACCTTGCTTTCTGAAATGAACTAAATAAATCTTTGAATATTCACTAACTCTCACCACAAATGATAAACTCAGTTAAGCACAAAGCAAAACTCATTAAATTGACTTCATTGTTTATCTTTGGTATGTCTGCATTATTTGTACATGCTCAAGAAACCATTATTGATGTAAGTCCCGATGAGGTAATTGTTGCAACCTCAACAGCATACCCGATAGACTTCGGAGATGATGGATCGATTGAATTTGTTTTTCGTGTTCAGGAAATGAGTGGTGATACCTTATTGGGTGGGCAGCCCTCAACTTATGATGGCGCAA
The DNA here is from genome assembly GCA_905480165.1 of uncultured Flavobacteriales bacterium. Lineage (GTDB taxonomy): Bacteria > Bacteroidota > Bacteroidia > Flavobacteriales_D > Crocinitomicaceae > UBA952. The sequence continues at coordinate 15,327 of CAJQPH010000160.1, read as the reverse complement.
GTTCAATTGTCGAATGTTTGAACGGACAACCCGTTGGAGAAACAGCGAATGGTGTTTTTACGTTATCGAATTTTTCTGGAGGAGGAACCGTTTCTTCGTCAAGTGAATTTGGAACAGATGAAAGTTACCCTCTTGGAATTAATCTTTTAATTGACGCAGGTATTGGGATTTTTCCCTATGTATATGGTAGCTTTTTGGGTATGAATAATCAGTTTTTAGGAGTGCGTTTCACTTCGGGTACAGATACCCATTACGGCTGGATTGAATTATCTGTCAGTTCAGGAGCTGATACCATAACTGTTCATTCATACGGATACGACGAAACGCCGGGGCAAATGATTGATGTAGGAGGTATAGGAGCCGTTTCTGGCTTTGAAAATGATGAGTTTAGAATATGGAGCCAGTCAGAAAGTTTAAATATTTCGGTCACCGAAAAATCCTTAGGAAAAGATTTTAAAGTCATTTCCTTGTCTGGAAATGTAGTTTATTCTGGAAAGATTCAGGAATTGAATACACAAATTGATACTTTTCATGTTCCTCAGGGAGTATACCATGTATTGATTGATAGCGCAACTTCATCTGTATATAGAAAGGTATACAATCATTAGATTATCTCATATATTATTTTTGATGTTTTCTTGTCTTTCGTTGTCATAAAATCTGACATTTAGACATAATTCTGTCCTCTCTTTTGCTTTTTTGTCATAATTAGGGACTCTATTTTGCTGTGGCATATTAATTGACAATTATTTGAAAAAAATAATATTATGGGAAAAATAATAGGAATTGACTTAGGAACGACGAATTCATGCGTTTCGGTCATGGAAGGAAACGAACCTGTCGTTATAGCAAATTCAGAAGGAAAGAGAACAACACCTTCAGTAGTAGCTTTTGTTGAGGGTGGTGAACGAAAAGTAGGGGACCCTGCTAAAAGACAAGCCATTACCAATCCGACCAAAACAATATATTCAATCAAACGATTTATGGGATCAAGTTTTGACGATTGTAAAAAAGAAATCAAAAGAATGCCATACGAAGTTATAAAGGGAGACAATAATACGCCTAGAGTTAAAATAGACGATAGAAAGTATTCTCCACAAGAAATTTCAGCAATGATTCTTCAAAAAATGAAGAAGACTGCTGAAGATTATTTAGGGCAAGAAGTAAGTGAGGCAGTTGTCACTGTCCCTGCTTATTATAATGACTCGCAAAGACAAGCTACGAAAGAAGCGGGTGAAGTTGCTGGATTAACGATCAAAAGAATTATCAATGAGCCAACAGCTGCGGCATTGGCTTATGGTCTAGATAAAAAAGGTATTGATCAAAAAATTGTTGTGTTTGACTTTGGAGGGGGAACACATGATGTTTCTATTCTAGAATTAGGAGATGGCGTTTTTGAGGTTTTGTCTACTGATGGAGATACTCATTTGGGTGGAGATGATGTAGATGAGACCATCATTGAATGGTTGGTGCAAGAGTTTAAAAACGATGAAGGTTTGGATTTAAGAGAAGATCCGATGGCTTTGCAACGTTTAAAAGAAGCGGCCGAAAAAGCTAAAATTGAATTGTCTTCAACGACTTCAACAGAAATCAATCTTCCGTACATCATGCCAGTGAATGGTATTCCAAAGCACTTGGTAAGAACGCTCCAGAGAGCCAAATTTGAGCAATTAATTTCAGATATCGTTGAGAAAACAATTGCCCCTTGTAGATCTGCATTAAAAAATGCAGGTCTTTCAGCGGGAGATATTGATGAGGTGATAATCGTTGGTGGATCGACAAGAATACCAGTTATTCAGGATGCAGTTAAAAATTTCTTCGGAAAAGCACCATCAAAAGGTGTAAATCCTGATGAGGTAGTGGCCATTGGTGCAGCTATTCAAGGAGGAGTTTTAACCGGTGAAGTAAAAGATGTTCTTTTATTAGACGTAACACCTTTATCTCTAGGAATTGAAACAATGGGTGGAGTTTTCACTAAACTTATTGATGCAAATACAACAATACCTGCTAAAAAGTCAGAGGTTTTTTCTACAGCAGCAGACAATCAACCTTCTGTAGATATACACGTTTTACAGGGAGAGCGCTCAATGGCAAGTGACAACAAAACTCTAGGAAAGTTTCAACTGAACGATATTCCACCTGCAAGAAGAGGTGAGCCACAAATTGAAGTGACTTTCGATATCGATGCAAACGGAATCATCAATATTTCGGCAAAAGATAAAGGAACCGGAAAAGAGCAATCGATCAAAGTTGAGGCTTCTTCAGGATTATCAGACGCAGAGATCGAAAAGATGAAAGCTGAAGCCGAGGCAAATGCTGAAGCTGATAAGAAAAAGAAAGAAGAGGTTGAGGTTATCAATAAAGCGGACTCTACTATTTTTCAAACTGAAAGACAGATGAAAGAATATGGAGATAAAATTCCAGCGGATAAAAAGCAACCTATCGAAGATGCATTGGCAGAATTGAAAAAAGAATTCGAAGCCAAGAACATTGAAAATTTAGAGCCAGCGATGGAAAAGTTGAATAATGTATTCCAAGCGGCTTCTCAAGAGATGTACAATGCTGCGAATGCTGAAGGTGCTAATCCAGCAGGTGATGCTGGAGCTCAAGAAGGAAATGCTTCTGAAAACCCACAAGATGAGGTTACAGACGTTGACTTTGAAGAGGTTAGTGATAAGAAGTAATTTGTATACTTAAGAATAGTTTAATCAAGGCGCCCAACTGGGCGCCTTTTTTTATTCTTTAAATCGTACTCTCGGATTAATCTTTAGTGGATTGAACATCCAATAAAAAAGCTACTAATTAAAATTACTCTAAATCTTAACCTTTGCCCTTATCGGTTTATCCGTGTTTTACTATCTTCGTGGAAATAAAAACCAGTTGTTATGAAAATCCTATTTGTTTTTGTGTTTATGTCGGGTGTTGCTTTTGGTCAAAATGTTCGTATACCGGATGTTTGGTTTAAGCATTACTTGATTAGTAACCCTGATATAAATACCAATGGTGATCAGGAAATACAAATTAGTGAGGCAAAGGCATATTCAGATACAATTAATTGTTCTAATGGAAGAATCCAAGATTTGACGGGTATTGAATTCTTCACCGCTTTAACTAGTCTTAATTGTAGTAGAAACAAATTGAGCTCATTAAATGTTTCCAAGAATACATTGTTAACTGAGTTGAATTGTGACAATAATCAACTGAACATACTAAATATATCGAATAATACTGCTTTAATTGGTCTCAGTTGTAATCGAAATAAATTAAGTGTATTAAATGTTTCCAAGAATACATTTTTAACCCTGCTTAAATGTGATTATAATCAACTAACTTCATTGGACATTGCGAATAATAAGACCTTAAAACTTTTAAGTTGTTCTGGTAATCCACTGAAATCATTGGATGTATCAATGAACATTTCTTTAACTGGGTTGACTTGTATTTCGAATCAACTATCTTCATTAAATGTTTCTAAGAATACATCGTTAACTGAGTTGAATTGTGGGTATAATCAACTAACTTTATTAGACGTTTCCAATAATAAGACCTTAAAACTTTTAAGTTGTTCTGGTAATCCACTGAAATCATTGGATGTATCAATGAACATTTCTTTAACTGGGTTGACTTGTATTTCGAATCAACTAGCTTCATTAGACGTTTCCAAGAACACATTGTTAACTAAGCTTGAATGTAGCGATAATCAATTGACGTCATTAGATGTTTCCAAGAATAAATCTTTATCAGATTTGAATTGTGACAATAATCAACTGAACATACTAAATATCTCGAATAATACTGCTTTAATTTATCTCAGTTGCAAAAAAAATAAATTAAGTGTATTAGATATTTCCAAGAATACATCTTTATCTAGTCTGAACTGTATGATGAATCTGTTGCCCTCGTTAAACGTCTCTAAGAACGTTAATTTAAATTCTATAAAAGCTGCAGGTAATAATTTTAGCTGTTTGACCAGTGTTCCAAGCAGTTGCTATAAGGTATCTCCAGGAAGGTGTGATTAAAAAAAATTCAATAACCAAAATCCAAAGATTCGTCTTTAGTCGATTGAAAACCCCATTCATATTTTAATATGAGGTCTTAAAAGGTCAATGTTCCCTTCTTTAAAAAAATCGTGTCCACATTCGATTACAATGAGCGCATCTTGCTGGCTAATTTTTTTCAAAAACGATTCGGCTTGAAGGGTTCGAATGACCTGATCGTATTTGCCCATGATAATAACAAACCTCCAGTCATTTCTCGCAATAACCTTTTTAAGTTCATCATTAATGGGTCTAATGTTCCTAAAACCCCGCCATGTAATCGATGCCCGTTGAAAGGACTCTTTGTTTGATGCAAATTTCTGGATAAAGGCAAATACCTTTGGTCGAACGAGTCCCAATCGCTTAGCAATACGTGCGAACTTAATAAATCTTTGTGGTTTGTCTTCCCATGATTTAAATAATTTTCTTGCCCACCTATTTCGTGATGCTTTATTATAAAAACTATTATAATCCATGGCATCAGGGGAAATGAGATGAACCGATTTTATTTTGCCATCATGAAATGGGATAAGAGAAAGAACAAATCGTCCTCCTTGAGAAAAAGCAACAAAATGAAAATCATTTATGGATTCTACATCTAGTATTTGTTCAAAAAGTTGATTGAATTCTATAATCGATAATGGATCTTTTTCTATTTTTTCAATGGGGAATTTAGAGTTTCCGTGATGCGGGAGGACAATTAAAATGAGCTTATGGTCGGTATCATTCAAAAAAATAAAATCATCAACAGGTCGGCCATGACCATGCATGCAAATGATATTCTGTGGTCCTGCCCCGCTTGTATAGTACTCAATTTGAATATCACCTTTTGCGATGATTTTTGATTCCATATAAACTAAAATAAGATTAAGTATTCATTTTATGTTGCCAAAAAGTGATTAATTAACAATCATTTTTCATTTTGTTAAAAAACAATTACAATTCTTCATCCTCTCATACCTCAATTAAACTAAATTTGCATTCGATTTATAATGTGTTTTCACTTTTTTTAAATTGAAATTTTTATGCCCAAAGATTCATCTCTAAAATCAATATTAATAATAGGAAGCGGTCCTATTGTCATCGGTCAAGCTTGTGAATTTGATTATTCCGGCTCTCAAGCTTCGAGATCACTTCGAGAAGAAGGTATTGAGGTCACTTTGATTAATTCTAACCCAGCAACCATAATGACTGATAAAGTTGTTGCGGATAATGTGTATCTAAAACCGTTAGAACCCCAAAGTATTCGGGAGATTTTAGAAAATCATGAAATTGATGCGGTTTTACCAACAATGGGTGGGCAAACAGCTCTGAATCTTTGTATAAAGTGTGATGAAATCGGAATTTGGGAGGAATTTGGTGTTAAAATTATTGGAGTAGATATTAATGCGATCGAGATTACTGAAAACAGAGAAGCTTTTAGAAATCTAATGACGGAGATTGGTGTGCCCATGGCGCCTCAAAAAACGGCGAAATCCTTTCTTGAAGGAAAAGAAATTGCTCAAGAATTCGGTTTCCCGCTGTGTATTCGTCCTTCTTATACCTTGGGTGGATCAGGAGCATCAATACTTCATGATCCCGAACAATTTGACAATCTACTGGAAAGAGGACTTCAACTGTCTCCCATACATGAGGTAATGATAGATAAAGCTCTTCTCGGTTGGAAAGAATATGAGTTAGAGCTTTTAAGAGATTCTAATGACAACGTTGTTATTATCTGTTCAATCGAAAATTTTGACCCAATGGGAATCCATACCGGAGATTCCATTACTGTAGCTCCAGCAATGACATTGTCAGATACGACATTTCAGAAAATGAGGGACATGGCGATCCATATGATGCGCTCAATTGGTGAGTTTGCAGGTGGATGCAATGTGCAATTTGCCGTTTCACCTGACGAAAATGAGAACATTATTGCGATTGAAATCAATCCAAGAGTAAGTCGCTCATCCGCTTTAGCATCTAAAGCTACTGGATATCCAATTGCCAAAATCGCATCAAAACTAGCCATAGGTTATCACCTTGATGAATTGGAGAATCAAATTACCAAAACGACTTCGGCTTTATTTGAGCCAACACTGGACTATGTAATAGTCAAGATACCTAGATGGAATTTCAACAAGTTCCCTGGCACAGATAGAAAGCTTGGGCTTCAGATGAAGTCTGTTGGTGAGGTTATGGGGATTGGTCGTTCTTTTCAGGAAGCCTTGCAAAAAGCATGTCAATCACTTGAAATCAACAGAAATGGTTTGGGTGCAGATGGAAAGGAGCTTACAAATCAAGATGCAATTTTGAATTCTCTTGAAAATCCGAGTTGGAATCGATTATTTCATATCTACGATGCGATTAAACTTGGCATCCCATTTAAAACGATTTTTGAAAAAACGAAAATTGATATATGGTTTTTAAAGCAAATTGAAGATTTAATCAATTTGGAAGATAAAATCGAAAAGTTCCATATTGACAATATATCTAAAGAGCTATTATTTGAAGCCAAGCAAAAGGGTTATGCCGATCGTCAAATCGCTCATCTTTTGCGTTGTATGGAATCTGAGGTTCATAAAAAAAGAAATGATTTAGGAATCAAGCGTGTATATAAGTTGGTAGATACTTGTGCTGCTGAATTTGAAGCTAAAACGCCTTATTACTACTCGACGTTTGAATTTGAAAATGAAAGTATTGTAAGCGATAAAAAGAAAGTAGTTGTTTTGGGTTCTGGCCCTAATAGAATTGGACAGGGAATCGAATTTGATTATTCATGCGTTCACGGGGTTCTTGCGGCGAAAGAATGCGGTTATGAAACGGTTATGATTAACTGCAATCCAGAGACAGTATCTACAGATTTTGACACTTCTGATAAGCTTTATTTTGAGCCTGTTTTTTGGGAACATATTTTTGATATCATTCAGCACGAAAAACCCGTTGGAGTAATTGTTCAGCTGGGTGGACAGACAGCGTTAAAGCTCGCTGAAAAACTTGAACGATATGGAATCAAAATTTTAGGAACAAGCTTTGACGCATTGGATTTAGCAGAAGATCGAGGACGTTTCTCTAAACTGTTAGAATCGAATAATATTCCATTCCCGAAATATGGTGTAGTGGAAAGTGCAGAACAAGCCTTGGAACTTGCTGTTGGTTTAGGGTTTCCATTATTGGTTCGTCCATCCTATGTTCTTGGAGGACAAAAAATGAAAATTGTCATTAATAATGAAGAACTTGAGCATCACGTGGTTGACATTATCAATGAAATGGGAAATAATCAAATACTATTAGACCATTTTCTTGGAGGAGCTATTGAGGCTGAAGCCGATGCAATATGTGATGGAAAAGATGTTTATATTATTGGTATCATGCAGCACATAGAGCCTGCAGGAATACATTCAGGGGATTCTTATGCAGTACTTCCGCCATACAATTTAGGTGACTTTGTGATGACTCAAATTGAGGACATTACCAAAAAAATTGCAGTTGAATTGAAAACGGTTGGCCTAATCAATATTCAGTTTGCCATTAAAGATGATAAGGTTTATGTGATTGAGGCAAATCCTCGTGCTTCAAGGACAGTTCCCTTTATCGCTAAGGCTTATGACGAGCCTTATGTCAATTATGCGACGAAAGTGATGCTGGGAGAGAAAAAAGTAAAGGATTTTAATTTTACTCCACGAAAAAAAGGATATGCCATTAAAATCCCAGTTTTTTCTTATGAAAAATTCCCGGATGTTAAAAAGGAATTAGGTCCATAAATGAAATCTACAGGCGAAGCCATAAGATTCATTGATAACCTTAAGGATCCTTTTTTTACTAAAGTTTACTCTGAAAGAAATATGCATTTATCACGCTAATTAAATTTATCGAATATAGCATGAGTCGTTTTTCTATATTTGTATAATGCGCAGTGTTGAAGAGATCATGAAACCGGTAAAGAGCGAATTGAATGAATTTGAATCTCATTTCGAAGATGCTTTAAAATCGAATGTTCCTCTTTTAGATAAGGTTACCCATTACATTGTTAAAAGAAAGGGAAAGCAGATGAGACCCCTCTTCGTTTTTCTGAGTGCCAAGATGCTCGGGGAAATTAACGAAAAAACATATAGTGCAGCTTCATTGGTAGAGCTTTTACATACGGCAACGCTTGTTCATGATGATGTCGTGGATGATGCCAATGAGCGAAGAGGCTTTTTTTCTGTTAACGCTTTATGGAAGAACAAGATAGCTGTACTTGTTGGTGATTATATGCTGTCCAAAATATTGCTATTGTCATTAGAAAAAGACAATACTGATCTTTTAGGTGTTGTGGCACGTTCCGTAAAAGAAATGAGTGAAGGAGAATTACTTCAAATAGAAAAATCTCGAACACTCGACATCACAGAAAAGGAGTACTTTGATGTAATTCGAAAAAAAACGGCATCCTTAATTTCAACTTGTTGTGAAGCTGGTGCGATAAGTGTTGATTCAGACGAAGAAAGGGAGAACATGAAAATGTTTGGGGAGAAAGTAGGTCTCGCGTTTCAGATTAAAGATGATATTTTTGACTATGGTTCTCCAAATAATATTGGTAAGCCAACGGGCATAGATATTAGAGAACAAAAATTGACCTTGCCGCTTATTTATGTACTTCGAAACTCACCTCCAAAAATTCAGAAGGAATTAAAACGGATTATAAAGAATCGAAATGAAGAGTCGAAAATGATTAAACGGGCCACTGATTTGGTTATTGAGCATGGGGGAATCAACTATGCATTTGAAAGAATGACTCAATTGGCAGATGAAGCGAAGGAGTTATTAATGAAATATAGTGAAAGTGAGGCTAAAAGAGCGCTTACAGATTTGGTTAATTATACAATTAATAGAGAGAAATAAATGAAAAAAACAATTGTATACTTTACTTGTGTATTTGCGTTGATTTCTTGTGCAGAGTCTAATGATACGAATGATTACAAGGGAGTAGCAGAGAAGGTAATAGAGGAAGAGGTTTTGATAGACACCGTGAGTTTTCAGTATAATGAATGGTATCCTGGAAAAAAGCAATTGAAGAAAGAAGGAAGTTTTGATGCCAATTACTTAGAACATGGAAAATGGGTATATTACAGCGAGGAGGGAATAGAGCTTTCAATGATAACTTATACACATGGCTTAAGACAGGGATTTTCAATAGTAAGACATGAAAATGGATATTACCGAGGAGAATATGATCAAGATGAAATGGTTGGATTGTGGACCTTTTATAATGAAAAAGGAGAAAAAATAGATGAAAAAAATTATGACCTTAAATGAGTAAAATCCCACCCCATATCGTAGATCAAATCATGCAAACCGCTATTATTGAGGAGGTTATTGGTGAGTTTGTTCAGCTTAAAAGAGCGGGGTCAAACCTAAAGGGATTAAGCCCATTTACGGATGAAAAAACACCTTCTTTTGTAGTTTCACCTGCAAAACAAATTTTTAAGTGCTTTTCTACAGGAACCGGAGGAACGGTGGTGACCTTTTTAATGGAAAAAGAGCACTTCACTTATCCAGAAGCATTGCGTTGGTTGGCTGACAAGTATGGTATAGAAATACCGGAGGCCAGAAAACAGACTAAAGAGGAACTTGAGAGTATTTCCGAGAAAGAAAGTCTTTTTGTGATTAATGATTTTGCAAATCAATATTTCCAGGACAATATGCATTCTCGTGAAGAGGGAAGGTCGATTGGTTTAAGTTATTTTGTTGAACGGGGATACAATGCCGAAATTATTGAAAAATTTCAGCTTGGATATTGTATCGATAAAAGTGATGATTTTTCTAAATCTGCAATACAAAAGGGTTATAAAAGTGAATACCTTTCGAAGGTTGGTTTAATAAAAATGAAGGATGACCGCACTTTTGATTTTTACAGGGGGCGTGTTATTTTCCCAATTCATAGTATTTCTGGTAGGGTGTTGGGGTTTGGTGGTAGAACATTAAAAAGTGATAAAAAGGTAGCCAAGTATTACAATTCACCAGAGAGTCCTATTTATAATAAAAGCGAAATTTTATACGGACTTTATTTCTCAAAGGGAGAGATTATAAAACGTGATGAATGTTTTTTGTGTGAAGGATACACTGATGTTATTTCTTTATATCAGTCAGGTATTCAAAATGTAGTGTCTTCTTCTGGTACATCGTTAACAAAGGAGCAGGTGCGACTTGTTAAAAGATATACCCAAAACTTAACCATATTATATGATGGAGATGCTGCTGGAATCAAGGCATCTTTCAGGGGTATTGATATTATTTTAGAAGAAGGACTAAACGTCAAAGTAGTCATGTTTCCAGATGGTGAAGACCCAGATTCATTTGCTAAAAAGAGTTCTCTAGATGAATTGAAGAACATGATTGAGGAGAACAAACAGGATTTCATAAGTTTCAAGGCCTCCGTTTTAATGGATGGTATCGAGAATGATCCAATAAAGAAGTCGAAGTTGATCAGAGATGTGTTGGAATCTGTATCACTCATCCCTGACCAAATTACGCGAAGTGTTTATGTTCAAGAAATTGCGAAAAAGTTTGATATTGAGGAACGAACCATTTCGAATGAGCTTTTAAAGGTACTTCGATCTAAGGCTTCAAAATCAAATAACTACCCTGGCCATGTCGAAGAAGTTCACACATCGGACATTATTAAAAAGAGTTCTGAAGCCCATGTAAAAGTATCGACCAATGACGAATACGAATTAGACTTGATTCGTTTTATGGTTCTTTTTGGTACAAAGGAAATGTTGATTTCCGATGAAGATGATAAAGAAGAAAAATCTTGCTGTGTTATTCAACTTATTTGTGATGAGGTTTCTAAAGATGATCTAACTTTTAACAATGAACAGTATCGACTCATTTATGAGATGTTCGAAAAAAATCTTCAAGAAAATGTATTACTAACAGCTTCTCATCTTAAAAAATTAGAGAATCAAAAAATAGTATCTTTCGTATCAAATATAGAAAGTAGTGAAATAGAGCTAAGCCACAATTGGATACAGAAATATAATATTTACACAAAATCAGAAAGTGATAATATTTATAAATCAGTAATGAATTCGGTTTATAATTTCAAGTATCATAAGGTGGATGAGCTTTTAGCTAAGGTTAAAAAGGAGATTCAAGAATCTGCTAGTGGAGATGAAGAACTGTTGAGTTTATTAGGTGAGCAAATGAGTTATGAACGAGTTAAAAAAAAGTTATCCGATAAACTGGGTAGAATAATATTAAAATAATGACTGAATCTCTTTTTAGTTTGGGCCCCTTTGATATAAACATTTGGAATATATTGTTTTTAATTATTCTTTACTATTTAGCCTATAGGGGTAGAAGGATCGCTTTAGGCATTCTAAATAAATATGTGCGCAAGACAGAAATACGGATACAAGGAAGAAGACTGGCATGGATAAAACTGCTAAGTCAGAGTATCTATTTATTGGCTTTTTATGTAGCCATATTAAGTCTTCGCATAAATAATCCAAATGTTGACTTTGATGATATGCTCAACTATCCAATCATCAAATTATCAAAGATTAAAATTGCGTTTTATCACATCCTTGTTATTATAACTGTTGTGTTTCTTGCAAGGTTGGCAGTGTTCATATCAAGATTATATATTGCCAGAAAATTAAAAGACAATCCCAAATACAATGAGGGTAATTTATACATATTCACTCAATTGGCTAAATATGTTATTTATATCTTTTCAATTTTATTTTGTTTTCAAGCATTAAACATCCCGCTATCTAATCTTCTTTTTGGATCGGCTGCGGTCCTTGTTGGTATTGGTCTTGGATTACAAGATGCATTTAAAGATTTAATTGCAGGATTTATTCTGTTGTTAGAAGGGAATCTAAAAGTGGGAGATGTTATAAAAATATCTTCTTCTGAAAAAGAATCAGACCTCGTTGCTAAAATCAAGAAGATTAATATTCGAACAACTCAAATCCAAACGTGGGAGGGAAATGTGTTGGTAATGCCAAATTCAATTTTAACAAGGGATCAAGTTGAAAACTGGAGCCATAGCTCTCGCTTGACGAGGTTTAAAATTGTTGTGAGTGTGGTCTATGGAGTGGACACAGACCTAGTAAAAAAGCTACTTGAAACGGCAGCACTGTCTCACCCAAAAGTCAAAAGGACACAACAGATATTGGTTCGGCTAGCAGATTTTGGTGAAAACGGTTTAAATCTTGAGCTCATATTTTGGGCTGACCAGCATTGGGATATACAAACTTATAAGTCTGAGATTCGTTTTGAAATTGACCGATTATTTAGAGCGAATGGTATTCGAATACCATATCCACAACGAACAGTTCATCTACCAAAAGACAAGTAATTAAAGACAGTTTTTATATTTTTTTATCGTGTTCTCAATTCCGTAATACAGGGCGTCAGAAATTAATGCATGACCAATAGATACTTCAGCAAGTGGTTTTACGTTCTCCTTGAAAAAGTTTAAATTATCGAGATTCAAATCATGACCAGCGTTCACTAACAATCCGGATTGTTCTGCGATTAAGGCTGCTTTAGAATAATTCTGAATAGCGGATTCAGGATCTTTTGTAAACTCAGAAGCGAATGGCCCAGTGTAAAGTTCAATCCGATCGGTTCCTGTCTTTACAGCGTCAATAACGCTTCTCTCATCTGCATTTACAAATATTGAAATACGAGTTCCATTCTCATGTAATTGATCTATAATTCCTTTAAGTCTATCCATTTCTTTTTCTACGTTCCAACCATTATCTGAGGTGAGAACGTTTGGGGGGTCTGGCACTAGGGTGGCCTGATGAGGTTTGATTTCTTTAATGATTCTCATATATCTTTCATCGGGATATCCTTCAATATTAAATTCTGTATCAATGTGCTCAGAAATACTGTATACATCTTTTAAAGTAATATGCCTTTCATCCGGCCGAGGATGTACTGTTATTCCGTCAGCTCCATATCTTTGACAGTCTATTGCAAACTGAGTGACATCGGGCAGATTGCCACCTCTCGCATTTCTTATTGTGGCAATTTTATTAATATTCACACTTAGATGAATCATGGTACAAATTTTGGAGTGATAAAATTACAAACTCTGAAATGATTTTACTACTTTGGAAGCCTTATGATTGCAATTGATTTAATTACATATGAAATACCTCCCCTTGTCCATACCGATACTGGGGAAAAAGCGCTTTCATGGATGGACGAATTTAAGGTCTCTCATCTCCCTGTGTTAAAGAGTGGCAATTTCGTAGGTCTGGTTTCTGAAACTCATATTTTAGATAAAATGAATCCATCAGAAAACCTTGATGTTTTATTCCAGCACCTTCCGAGACCTTTTGTTTTCTCGAATGCACACCTCTTTGAAATTCTTTCTAAAATATCTGAATATAAAATCAGTGTAATTCCTATTTTGGATGAAAACGAACAATACCTTGGGTGTACGAGTATTTTTCAACTGATGACATCCATTGCTGAAACCTCTAGTATGAAAGAGAAAGGGGGAATTCTCGTTTTAGAAGTAAATCAATTGGATTATTCCATGGCCGAAATTGGTCAAATTGTTGAGAGTAATGATGCGAAAATATTGAGCTCATCAATTCTATCTAATGCGGCATCAACCGAGCTTGACATTACACTAAAAATCAATCAAGAGGATTTAACAAGGATCATTCGTACCTTTGAAAGATATGATTATGTGGTGAAAGCCTCTTATCAAAAAGGCAGTGGTGCCGAAGACCTCCAATGGCGCTATGACGTCCTTATGAACTATTTGAATTTTTAAAAATGCAGATTGCGATTTACGGTAGAAAAATCTCCAAACAAAATCTAAAAAGCTTTTATTATGTTTTTGAACTGATTCAATCTTTCAGTTGGGATTTAATGATTGAGGAAGATTTGGCAAATTCTGTTGCTCAAAAAGGGAAAATGGATTTCACTTATAATACCTTTAATTCACACAAGGATTTAAAATCAGGAGTGGATTTGGTGATTAGTATGGGAGGAGATGGAACCTTTTTAAAGTGTGTCAGCTATATAAAGGATTCTGGAGTTCCAATAATGGGTATTAATATTGGTCGCTTAGGTTTTTTAGCGAATGTTTCATTGGATCAAATTTCAGAGGCGCTTCATGATATAAAGGCAAAAAAATACGTTTTTCAAAAACGTTCTTTGTTGAAAGTGGAAGTGGAGGGAGCTTTGCATGAAGAATACCTTGCAATGAATGAGTTAACCATTCATAAAAAAGATACGACCTCAATGGTTGCTGTAAATGTGTCTTTGGATGATAATTTTTTAAATACGTATTGGTCAGATGGTTTAATTGTTTCAACACCGACAGGTTCAACTGCGTATAATTTAAGCTGTGGAGGACCAATAATTACTCCGGGGTGCCAGGTACATATTATTACACCTATTGCTGCTCATAATCTGAATGTTCGTCCTGTTGTTGTTCCAGATCATATGCCAATAAAACTAAATGTTGAGGGAAGGAATCGTTCATACCTTATGAGTGTTGACGGTAAATCAATAAGTATTAAACAAGGTCAAGAAATCAGAATAAGTAAAGCGGATTTCATGATAAATGTCATTAAATTTGAAAACAATAATTTTCTCGACACCATTAGGAATAAAATGTTGTGGGGAAGTGACAAACGAAATTAAAAATATAGAAAATGAAAAAAATAATAACAATCTTTTTATTTGCCATAATGTTTTTCAACGTTAATGCGCAGTCTCCTCTCAAAAATGAAATTGATAGTATTTCATATTTAATCGGTCAAAGCATTGCCAAAAATGTTTTGGGTCAAATGGGTGAAGCAAATAAAGATATGATTATGAAGGGCATGGGAGATGGTTTATATGAAATACCGGTTTTATTATCAGATCCTAATAATGCAATGTTGAATGCTTATTTTCAAGAAAAGAATAGATTAAAAGCAGAGCAATCGGAAAAAGAAAACCAGCTTGCAAAAATAGCAGGTGAAAAATGGCTGGAAGAAAATAAAAAAAATAAAGATGTACAGGTTACAGCATCGGGTTTGCAATACATTGTTTTAGTAAAAGGAGACGGTCCAAAACCGAATGCTACGTCCAAAGTTAAGGTTCATTATCACGGAACAACTCCTTATGATGTTGTTTTCGATAGTTCGGTAGACCGCGGCGAGCCCATTACTTTTGGCTTAAATCAAGTAATCAAAGGTTGGACAGAAGGTGTTCAGCTAATGCCAGTGGGTTCTAAATTTAAGTTTTTCATTCCTCAAGAATTGGCATACGGCGCCAATCCTCAACCTGGTAGTGCAATCATGCCATA